>CAMWKN010000456.1 GCA_947174825.1 uncultured Clostridium sp. | reverse complement strand
GCTCAATTTCCATAAGAGAATCCTTCTTTAATTATTTTTTTCGTTTTTGCTCTTGCGTAAATGAATCCCTATCATAATAGCACAAAAGGCTAAGGCAACGCTAACGATAAATTTTACCAGATACCATAAAAATGCCCCGCCAAAAGTAAAATCCGCAATTCCTTTTGCTAATAAAGCTCCCATTATCATATTGATCTCCATCCTTTCTAAAACTTAACGTCGATTTACCAGTTCTTTTGTCACATCATTCCAATCCAAATCACATTCTGCCATAAGAACCATCATGTGATACAGAAAATCAGCAATCTCATACTTTAATTCCTCGGCATTAGGGTTTTTAGCAGCAATGACAATCTCCGTTGCCTCCTCACCACATTTTTTCAAAATCTTGTCCAATCCCTTGTCGAACAGATAGTTGGTATAAGATCCCTCTTTTGGATGAGCCTTCCGCTCCGTAATGATATCATAATCTTCCATCAGCACATTCAGCGGATTAGTCTCAACATAGTCCTTCTTCGCCAATTCCTGGAAGAAACAACTGCGGTTACCAGTATGGCATGCAGCCCCCACCTGACGAACCTTTGCTAAGATTGTATCATTATCGCAGTCTAACATCAAGGTTTTTACATATTGAAAATGTCCGGAAGTCTCTCCCTTTAGCCACAACTCTTGTCTGCTGCGGCTGTAATAGGTCATTCGCCCAGTGCGTAATGTCTGCCTGTACGCCTCCTCATTCATATATGCCATCATCAATACTTCGTTTGTTCGATAGTCCTGTACAATTACCGGAATCAGCCCCTGCTCTGTCAGCTTAAAGTCTGCAAAATCAATCTGGCTATCGAAAAGTGCCACCGGGATTCCCCGCTCATGCAGAGCACGTTTTGCCTTATATATATCTTTTTCTTCAAAATAATTCGTCGAAACAGCAGTCACATTTTCGTAAGATAAAATATCGCCCAGATCATTACGAACCAATCCATCCCTGACAATGACCTGCATACTGGTGTCCTCTATGGTTTTTTCAAAACTTGCTGTGGTATCAATATGTTTTAAGACTACGCTATCCATCCCTTTTTCATAAAAAACATCCAACTGCTCCGCAGACTGAAAATCTGCTTTCATATCCACCTCAATTGCCAGCTTATCCTTGGAAAAACGGTCTGTAATCTCCCGAATCACTTCCTCATCCGGCAGCAACGCCTTGCGGATTACCAGCCTGGAAGCTCCTGTATACAATGCCTTTTTGGCATCCTCAAAACGTTCAATATATACACCAATCAGAAAAGGGATATCAATTTCTTTCTCAATCTGTCTGGCAGTATTTAAGAATTCCTCTCTGGATTCCTCATCTCCAGTGTAATTATAGAGAAACAGGGCATCTGCCCCCTCACAGGAATACCGCTCTGCCAATTGTATGATGTTGGCAGGGTACTCATTTTCCGCATTAATAAACGGAATTATCTTTTTCTGCTTCATGATAACCCTCCTTCTTATAAACTTCCCTTCGTAGATAAGACATCCTGAATCCGGGGATCATAAGTGGTAGCTTGATCCAGAGCCTTGGCAAATGCCTTAAAAGCCGCCTCAATAATATGATGATTATTATCTCCATCTAACTGTTTTACATGTAAATTCATACCAGCACTATAGCTGATGGCATAGAAAAACTCCCGCACCATCTCGGTATCAAAAGTTCCAACCCGTGGCACGGTCAAATTTAAATCATAACGCAAATATGGTCTGCCCGACAAATCCAAGGCACACAATACTAAGGATTCATCCATAGGCAGAATACAGTTACCAAAACGGCAGATTCCTTTTTTGTCTCCCACTGCAGCCCGTATTGCCTCCCCCAATACAATTCCGGTATCCTCAATGGTATGATGGCAGTCTACTTCCAAATCCCCTTTGACAGAAACCTCCAGATCAAACATACCATGTCTGGCAAAACTGTACAACATATGATCCAGAAAACCGATTCCGGTATCAATCTGGGCTGCCCCGCTGCCATCCAGATTCAGCTTGATCGCAATATCCGGCTCTCCCGTCATACGGGATACCTCCGCCTGGCGGTCATCATATCTGACTTGCTGCTTCTCCATACGCTACCTCCCTTTTAATTCTCAAAACGAACGGCAATGGAATTAGCATGTGCCGTCAACTTCTCTGCTTTTGCGAAATCCTCAATGTCCTGATGAACCCGCTCCAATGCCTCTCTGGAATAAGAGATAATACTGGATTTTTTAATAAAATCATCCACAGAAAGCGGGGAAAAGAACTTCGCGGTACCGTTGGTTGGCAGAACATGGTTTGGTCCTGCAAAATAATCGCCCAGCGGTTCACTACTATACTCTCCCAGGAAAATGGCTCCTGCATTACGGATCCGTGTCATAACATCAAATGGATTGCTGGTTACAATCTCCAAATGTTCCGAAGCAATGGCGTTGGCTGTATCAATGGCTTCCTGCATATTCTCTGCCACCAGGATATATCCATAGGCATCCAGCGATTTCTGAATAATCTCTCCCCTGGACAATTCTTTCACAAACTGTTCTACCTCTGCGGAAACTTTTTCGGCTAATTCCTCACTGGTGGTAATCAAAATCGCTGACGCCATTTCATCATGCTCCGCCTGGGATAACAGATCTGCTGCCACATATCGTGGATTGGCTGTCTCATCTGCCAACACCAGGATCTCGCTTGGTCCGGCAATGGAATCAATGCTGACATGTCCATAAACCGCTTTTTTCGCCAATGCCACAAAGATATTACCCGGTCCCACAATCTTGTCCACCTTTTGAATGCTCTCTGTGCCATAGGCTAGTGCGCCGATTGCCTGAGCACCGCCCACTTTATATATCTCATCCACTCCGGCTTCTTTGGCTGCCACCAAAGTAATTGGATACACCTTGCCATCCTTCCCCGGAGGTGTGGTCATAATAATCCGATCTACCCCGGCTACCTTTGCCGGTACAATATTCATCAACACGGAAG
>CAMWKN010000455.1 GCA_947174825.1 uncultured Clostridium sp. | reverse complement strand
CCGCCAGACAAACTGGCATTGACTTCCCTGTTAATATAATCCTTTGCACACAAGCCAACCTCTGACAAATACTGGCAGGCCTCCGCAGCCGTAAGATTCTGTCCAGATGCAATGCGCAGTAAATCTAATACCTGAATACCCTTAAAACGCACCGGCTGCTGAAAAGCATAGCTGATTCCCAGCTTGGCACGCTCTGTAATACTTTTCTCCGTAATATCCTCCCCATCCAGAAGAATCTGCCCTTCGGTAGGCTTCTCAATACCGGCAATGAGCTTGGCAAGGGTTGATTTTCCTCCGCCATTTGGTCCGGTAATAACAATAAACTTTTGATCCTCCATGGTCAGATTAATATTTTTAATTATTTCTATTTGTGAGCTATCCCCAGATACCTCAAATGATAAATTTCTTAATTCTAACATGTTCTTCCTCATTTCCGCTTCCGCATTTATAATGATAACTTACCAGATTCCTAATATATGTTGTAACAACAGGCTGACTCCTGTAATCCCTAACCAACAGCAAGCACCCAGCGCCAGTGTAATTGGAATAATTCACGTTGATTTCCTCCTACTGTTAGCGGATATACGGTCTCAAATCCATTCCCTCCTGCTTGGCGATTGCCACCAGCTGCTGCTCATTTGCCATTTCCACGGTCTCTATCTGATGTCTGATAGCAGGAGATTTCGTTTTTCCAGATGTCCGGTAACGATGCAGTAAATCTTTCCGCAGACGCTTGGAATCCATAGTCCCTATCATAAGATCCATATCTTCATCCCCTTTCCCCTATACTGGATAATAAAGACTTAAAGTTTCAATGAGCACTTTTCTATTCGATGAAAATACCGGACATACATGCCCGGTATCTATGAAAATCATTACTAAATAATGAAACATCCACCTGCTTTTCGTATTACTCCTCTGATACTGGTACTCTATTCTTCTGAATCTTTTCCAGTGAGGCATCAAATGCCTCTAATACTTTAGGATTAAAAGCACCACATTCTCCATTGCGTATCATATTTACTGCCGTCTCATGATCAAATGCTTTTTTATAGACTCTCTCTGCAGTTAATGCGTCATAAACATCTGCCACAGATACTACCTGTGCCCAGATCGAAATGTCATCTCCACTCAAACCATCCGGATAGCCCTTACCATCCCAGCGTTCATGATGATGCCTACAGATATCATAACTGTAATTGTAGGTATCCTCATCCATCAGATGTGGAATTTGTTGGAGAATTTCACAGCCCTTTACAGTATGCAATTTCATGGTTTCAAATTCTTCTTTGGTTAATCTGCCAGGCTTATTCAATATGCCGTCCGGTATGGCAATTTTTCCCACATCATGTAGTACGGCAGAACGGACAATTTTGTCAATTTCATGCTTTGGCAAATGATATTCCGGAAACATATGGCTGACATTTTTCATAATAATCCGTGTTAAACCACAGATTCGTTTAACATGCTCTCCCGACTCACAATCCCGGAATTCTATCAGAGTAGCCAGAGTCTCAATCATCGACTGGTTAACCTGCTGCAAACGCTCCACCTGCTTCTCCACAACATGCTCCAGTTCATTTCTATGTCCATATAATTCAATAATATTACTGATCCGATGCTTCATAAAATGTGTCATAAACGGTTTCCGGATCACATCCACCGCACCCAGATTGTAACCCTCCATCAACATCTCATCATTATTAGCTGCTGTAATTAAAAACACCGGAATATTCTTGATTTTTCCATTCCGATTCATTTCCCTGAGAACCTCTAAACCATTCATCTCTGGCATAAGCAGATCCAGCAATACTGCTGCGATATCCGGATTACTATCCAAAATATCCAATGCCTGCTTTCCGTTTTCAGCCTGAAGAATATGATAATCTTCTCCAAAAACCTCTGCCAGGATTTCCCGGTTAATTCCTACATCATCAACAATTAATATTGCATATTCTTTGTACATTGTAACCTCCCCATATTCTCATGATTTAAGCCATGTCGTTCCCAGCTCAATGATACTAATTTTTAACTTTTGTATCCATTACCCCATGTTATTCTCAATGCATTTAATAATATTCTCCTGCACCGGTAAAACATCAGCCAATATCTCCCTCGCCTGCTCTGGCTGATCTGTCCGCAACAAATCCACAATCTTAGAATATGCCTCATACACCGGGGTAATTGATAAGTTCCCGGCAGCTCCCTTGATTGCATGTGTCTTTTCTATAATGTCAGCATACTCCGTACCATCAAAATCAGTCCCCACATAATACTGATTGATTGCTTTGACAAAAGAACCCAGTAATTTCCGGTATAGAGCCTCATTCCCGCCTAAACGTGCCACTCCACCATCAATATCGACTCCGAGTTTTTTTAATTCCTCAAACAGATCCATATAACATATGCCTCCCTTTTTAAAAAACTTGTATCGTATAAAAAGTGATACATATACAATCTCATGCAATATTATACTATACCTTGAAAAAAAAGCAAGTTTTGTAAATGTTCTGATAGCATATATACTTCTTACATCATTCCCATACTAGCAATAAAAACTAAGTATACTGGAGATCTTATTCAATTCCTGACATTTTTTTATACAATTTTTTGGCATACCCGTCTGTCATACCACTAATAAAATCGGTAGCAATTAAGATTCTATGGTATAAAAGTTCGTCTTGATCCGTCAAGCCATCTGCTTTTATGGCACAATTATAATCATTGATATAATTCCGTGAAATCAATGTCATTACTTTTTTGTCCTGTGTAGTCATAGTTTCATACCCCTCATGGACAACTGCCGGAACAAATTTATCCAAAAGGAAATTTAGAATTGTCTGAGCTGATACTTCTGGTTCAATGATAATACGGGAATTAAAAACAAACTCTTTCATGGCATCTTTGAGTAATTTTGCTGTCAAACTATGATTCGTTTTGTGAAACAAATCATATTCATAATTTCCATCCAGGATATCTTGATAACTGTCGGAA
>CAMWKN010000454.1 GCA_947174825.1 uncultured Clostridium sp. | reverse complement strand
GAAAATAGATATTATTGTGTAGAAATTTCTCTAATATATGAAAAACTTGCAAAATTAATTTAAGTTAAGTAAAAAATGTGTAAAAATATTTTTTGCACGGAAGGTCATAAAAGAATAATATATTTTTAATTATATTCATGTTATGGAGGTTTGAATCATGTCTTATACATATGAGGATTATGATATAGTGGTAATTGGTGCGGGGCATGCCGGATGTGAAGCTGCTTTGGCAGCTGCCAGAATGGGTATGAAAACCCTGGTATTCACAGTGAGTGTAGACAGTATTGCTATGATGCCATGTAATCCTAATATTGGTGGTAGTTCCAAAGGACACCTGGTTCGTGAAATTGATGCTCTGGGTGGAGAAATGGGAAAAAATATTGATAAGACTTTTATCCAGTCCAAAATGTTAAACATGTCAAAAGGTCCTGCAGTTCATTCTCTACGTGCCCAGGCTGATAAAAAAGAATATAGTAATTCCATGAGAAAAGTTTTAGAAAATACAGATCATTTGACCATAAAACAGGGAGAAGTGGCAGAAATTTTAGTAGAAGAACAACAAGTTACAGGAGTCAGAACTACTTCCGATGCTATTTATCCATGTAAAGCAGTAATTTTATGTAGTGGAACTTATCTGCAGGCGCGTTGTATTTATGGAGACGTTAGTCAATATACGGGACCGAATGGTTTATCGGCTGCAAATCATTTGACAAAATCTTTGATTGATTTGGGAATTGAAGTTCGTCGTTTCAAAACAGGGACACCAGCCAGAGTGGATAAGCGGACTATAGATTTTTCTAAGATGCAGGAACAAAAAGGCGATGAACCGGTAGTACCTTTTTCTTTTACCAATAGCTCAGAAGATTTAGAGAGAGAACAAATTTCTTGTTGGTTAACTTATACAAATGAAAATACACATAAAATAATAATGAATAATATTGATCGATCTCCATTGTTTTCTGGTTCTATTAAGGGAACCGGACCAAGGTATTGTCCTTCTATTGAGGATAAGGTGGTACGTTTTGCTGATAAAAAAAGGCATCAGGTTTTTTTGGAACCAGAGGGAAATTATACAAATGAAATGTATCTGAGCGGCATGTCCAGTTCTCTACCAGAAGATGTGCAGTATCAAATGTATCGGTCTGTACCAGGTTTAGAAAATGCAACGATAGTTAGAAATGCTTATGCAATTGAGTACGATTGTATTAATCCACTGCAATTAAAGGCATCTCTGGAATTTAAATCAATTTCCGGTTTTTTTAGTGCTGGTCAGGCAAATGGCAGCTCCGGTTATGAAGAGGCAGGAGCACAGGGGATTATTGCTGGAATTAATGCAGCAAAAAAAATTAAAGGGGAAGAGCCTTTGATTTTAGATCGATCTCAGGCATATATTGGAGTTTTGATTGATGATCTGATTACAAAAGGTACCAATGAACCATATCGTATGATGACATCCCGTGCGGAATATCGTTTACTTCTTCGACAAGATAATGCTGATTTACGTTTGACAAAAATTGGATATGATGTTGGTTTGATTCCAGAAGAAAGATATCAACATTTATTAGAAAAGGAATCCCTCATTTCAGAAGAAATTGATCGATTAAGAAAAACCAGTGTTGGTGTGAGAGAGGATGTACAAAAATTATTAGAGCAACATAATAGTACATTGTTGCAATCGGGTATTACCTTAGCAGAATTATTAAAACGTCCAGAACTATCCTATGATATTTTAGAACCCATTGATGTGGATCGAAAAGAATTGCCGGAAGATGTCAAAGAGCAGGTTAATATTAATTTGAAATACGAAGGTTATATTCGTAGACAGGAAAGACAAGTAGCACAATTTAAAAAATTGGAAAATAAAAAAATACCAGATGAAATAGATTATCAAGATGTATATAGTTTGCGAATAGAGGCAGTTCAAAAATTGAATGAACTTCGTCCAGCTTCTGTGGGACAGGCATCGAGAATTTCCGGAGTATCGCCAGCAGATATTTCTGTGTTGTTGATTTATCTCGAACGATACAATAGTGAGAAGAGAATTTAATGATTATTAGGAAATCTATAATTAATTTTTGTTTTTTGATTAAGAATGTTTCACGTGAAACGTTCTTAATCAAAAATGTTGATGTAGAAACAGATAATCAGATTTTTATATGTTTTAATATTATAAAATAAATTTTGATGAGTGATAACGGATGGATAAAGATAAGCAGTGAAAATAGATGGTATAATTATGGAAAAAGCTAAAATAAATTTTTATGAACAAGTAGAAGATGAACTATTAAAGTTTGCTGTTATTATTGCTAAAATAGATGATAAACTTATTTTTTGCAAACATAAGGAAAGAGATACTTATGAAATTCCTGGAGGTCATAGAGAGGAAGGGGAGAATATATTAGATACTGCAAAAAGAGAATTGTATGAAGAAACGGGAGCAATTGATTTTAGTATTGATCCAGTATGTGTATATTCCGTTACTGCTTCATGGAATTTTGATGGACGAGAAACATTTGGTATGTTGTATTTTGCAAATGTATATGAGTTGGAACAAGAGTTACATAATGAAATTGAAAAAATAATTTTAGTGAGAGAAATGTCAGGAGAATGGACATATCCGGAAATTCAGCCAAGGTTATTAGAGGAAGCAAAGAGAAGAGACTTTATCTAATATAATGGTGAATGATGCATGAAATTTATTAACTATTATAATTTCTGAATAGAGAAGTTAAATGTAATCTGCAAGAAAAACAAAGAAAATTAGATAACAATGAGAGGAAAAAACAGATATGGGTTTTATGGAAGAAAATTGTCCAAAAAGTGGAAAGAAAATAGGAGAGAGTTGTAATGCTTGGAGAATGTATGGAAGTCCAATTAGAACATGTCCAAAGTGTAAATCTGAATTTTTAGATAATTGGTGGAGAGAAGTTGCTTGACAATGTTTCACGTGAAACATCATGGATGTTTAAGTAACATAATTGAAAATAATAAAATAT
>CAMWKN010000453.1 GCA_947174825.1 uncultured Clostridium sp. | reverse complement strand
AGAGAGGTCACATACCCCAAACACATATTCACCAATATCTGTCACACTATCCGGAATCTTTACCGCTGTAAGACTGGCGCAGCCACGAAAGGCCATGCCGCAAATTTTTGTTATGCTGGATGGGAGTTCAATCTCTGTCAGGCTTGCGCATCCCCAAAATATCCCAGTCTCCAATACCGTTATGCCGGATGGAATTTTAACAGTGGAGAGACTCGCGCAGCCAGAAAATGCGGATTGTCCAATACTTGTCAGACTCTCTGGTAAATTAATCTCTTTCAGAGCGCTGCAGCCCTCAAACGCACTATAATATAATTTCGTCACGCCTTCTGGCACTTCAACCCGCTCCAGGCTACTGCAGCCGTCAAACGTATGCGGGAGCACCACTGTAATGCTCGATGGCAGCGAGATACTCTTCAGTTTTTCACAGCCACTAATAGCATAACTGTCAATCTCCCTAACACTGCTCTCTTCTGCAAAATCAATTTGCTGCAGATTGGAACAATCGCAAAATGCATATGAATCAATCCACAATACCGTTGACGGAATGCGGATGCTCTCAAGTCCTGCGCAGTCATTAAAAGCATAAGAGCATATAGACTTAATTCCTTCAGGAATAGTAGTATTTTTACAGCCGTAAATCAAACGGGTGGAATCCATGATTGCATTGCAGTTATCACCACTGGTGTACTTTTCGTTCTCCTCATCAACCTTTATTTCCTCCAGATTGCACCCGGCGAACACTCTTACACCTATCTTTGTCACGCTTGCCGGAATCTCAATACTGGTTATCCCGCTGCACCCCTCGAACGCATACCCTCCAATCTCTGTCAGCCCCGCCGGGAATGTAACATCTGTCAGCATCGTACAGCCTGCAAAGGCATACTCCCCTATAATTTGTATATCATCCGGAATCCGGCTGGTCTGACAGCCTGCCACAAGCTTATTGGTATTTTTCTCGATAATGGCATTACATGCCTCTCTGCTGTCATAATACTGGTTCTCCTCCGATACCGTAATCTCGCGTATGTTACTGCATCCGCTAAGCATTCCGATTCCAATCTTCGTCACGCTTTTGGGAATTTCAACGCTTATCAGATTGGTACAGTCCTTAAAGGCATTGTCTGCAATCTCTGTTACGGCAAGGCTGTCACCCTCGCTGTTCTGTATCGTTTCCGGAATATGGAGCTGCGTATCCGTACCTTTATATCCGGTAATCTTTGCCTCTCCCGATGTGAGCCCTTCATACTCCCAGACCTCTTCCTCTGAGGGCTGTTCTGCCGCCAGTGCAGCCGGTTCTGTACGTTCTCTGCCCCCACCGATAAAACCGCTTGTCAGACATAAGGAGACGGCAAGTATACATGCCACTCCTCTTCTTCCTATTTTTCCTGCAATGATTCTTCTCATACAATACCTCCCATGGACAAATACTATTTATTGTTATCGTGCTATTGACCTGACCACTTTCTCCACAGATTTATTTAATGTCTGATACTGTTTTGCTGCTTTTTTCGATGCACCTTCAAACTGTACATCGGTGGGAAACTCTGCCACATAAGAAACCCCGTTCCATTTGCCCACCAGCTCATACGCCGGCAGCTCCTGGTAGGAATCATCCTTATATTTTACGATGGAAAACAGAAATCCCGCTCCCATTTCCTTATGACAATTTTTTGCATAAAATGACACATAGGAATCCTTCTCATTCTTCCCAGATTTTTTCACGGTATAATTTCCCTTCCAGGATGCCGGCAGTTTCAATGAAAAGCCCTTGGCACGATATATGTTCTTCCCCGTTCTCTTTACCGGTCGAATAGAAAATGATGCATCATAGGAAGCCGCATTCAACTTACGATACTGTTTTTTTGCAGCCTTTGTGGCACCCATGGTCTGAATATCGGTAGGAAACGCTGCTACATAATTCATTCCATTCCATCTGCCCACCAGTTCGTACATCGGCAGATCCGTATAGGAATCGTCCTTATACCTCCAAATAGAAAACAGGAAGCCATCCCCCGTTTCCTTGTAACATTTTTTCGCAGAAAATGTCACATAGGAACCATGTTTTTTCCCCTTGCTGCTCTTTTTTACATAGTTATTTTTCCATCCCGCTGGCAGCTTTATGGTAAAATCATCTGTTTTTACCGTAATTGTTTTTTTCGCTGCTGCGGATACTGTTTTTTCTGTCTGAACGCCGTCATACCCTGCCACAAGGGACAGGGTAATAACAGCCGCCAGAATAGGGCGGATTATTCTCATAAAAATCTCCTTACTTTATTGTCTCGGTCATTGTATACTTCTTTAAGCTTGGTTTACTATTATTCCACACAGCAAAATCAGCCTTAAAAGTAAAATTCCCATGTGCCAGCGCTTTTACATAAAAACTGTCAAATTCTTTTCCCTTTTTGCAGTCCATAGGCACTGACTGCGTATTATCCCTCTTTGCATTCACGCCGCAGCACTGATGAAAAGCCATCATAGGCTTTTTACCCTTAGTCATGCCCTTAAACATTGATTTATACTCTTTCAGCGTATCACCCTGCAATTCCATGGCCTCTTCAAAGCCATTAAAGAATGCCCATGTTTTAAAACGCATTTTATCATCAGCGCTTGTCACGATCTTCATCTGGTTTTCATAAAAGAAGTACCTGGCACTTACATCCGACACCGGAGTAGGGGCTGTCAGTTTGTAGGTGAATTTTACCTTTTTCCCTACCTTTACCTTCTTACCATTTATAGTGGCATAGTTTTTCGGTAATGTCTTAACCGTAAACTTGCAAGTGTAATTCTTTCCACCACTTGTCGCTGTAACCACACAGTTTCCTTTGCTCTTTCCTGTAACCACTCCGTCTTTGTCCACGCTTGCAATACTATTTTTACTGGATTTCCACTTTATTTTTTTGGCTCCGCCAAGCTTAAGCTGCAGTGTCTCTCCTATACAAATCGTTGCTTTTGTTTTAGAAAGCTTAGACTTTGCCTCTGCCTTAACTCCCGGCTGTGCCACCGTAATAATTCCTGTCAGCATC
>CAMWKN010000452.1 GCA_947174825.1 uncultured Clostridium sp. | reverse complement strand
CTCTAAAATGAATGGGAAGTCTTGATTTTCAAGACTTCCCGATTTTTCGTTCAAAAAAGCCCCAACACTTTTGAACACCAGTATTATTTTGTTTCCAAGATAGCATTCTTAATTCTCACGACCAAAAAGCTTTAACAGATCTTTGACCTGTTCTTTGTTTGCGGTATCGGGGTCGTATACTATGCTATCATCATCTAAGTCATCGTCATCCCTAAAGAACATCTGGAATAATATATTCCCTTCCATAAAATAAACCTTATCAGTTCCATCCTCATCTTTTATGAAACAGGCCTTTTTTCCATTTCCATATTGATAAACCTCTTTGTTGCCTTTGTCACCATAACCCCAGTCTTCCTGGTCGAAGCCATCTAATGCAAACATACCATTCATATAATACGATGCACCCTGATACGAGAAGTCTGCACCAAGATAACCGTTTTTATGTTTGGGTATTATATGCACCCAAATTTCTTTGTATTCTACCTTATCAGCGCAAGGGAGTTCTAATTGCGTAAGCTGGTTCATCTCCTGATAGGAAGTGAAATACCGCACACAAGAAGGAACGGGACCTGCTACATCCTCTGTTTTTTCATCTCCGATAAAAGCTTCTATATTCATTTTGACAGGCTTAATCTTACCAAATTCCATATCCTCATTATTCACCGATACGATAAAGCCGTTTAGTACGGAATGTGCAAAACTGATGACCTTTTCATGCTGCAGACAAAGACTCAGAACGCATACAATGGCAATAGCAGCAGCGACAGTTTTCCAGATAGCTTTGCTTTTCGGAATGTTTCCGTTCTTTTTGTCTGCATATGTTTCCTGCTCCCTGTCGGCTGCATGTAACACTTTCTCTGTCATGTCAGCCGGTTTCTCAATCTCGTTCATTTCCCGTTGATAGTTTTCCCTAAAATTCATATTCCTTCCCGCCTTTCTCAAATATCTGTTTTAATTTCTCTCTGCCTCTGGACAATCTGCTGGCAACGGTGTTTTCTTTCATATGAAGCAAGTCCGCAATTTCCCGTATGCTATATTCTTCATAATAATATAAGTGTAAAATCATACGGTATTTGCCTGATAGTCGTTGCATGCATTCTGTGAGATATCCCCCCGTGTTTTCTTCGTATGTTTCCCTCTTCTCTTTCACCAGTTGATGGTCTACCGTCACTTTCCGATACCACGCAGATTTCCAATAATCCTTACAGCAATCATTTGTTGCCCTTAGCAGCCATGCTTTTAAATGCTCCTCCCCTTCTATTGGGGTCTTCAGACACAAAAGCTTCATACAGACGTTCTGGTAAATATCGTCTGCCTGCGCCCTGCTTTTCACTTGTATACATGCTGCTCGGTAAATGGTATTTCCGTACTTTTCTATAATGTGTTCTATCTCTGTACGGCTATAGCTGCCCATATCTCGTTCACCACCTCTCTATATGGAATACGAATGAAGATAGAGATTTCTTGCATTTTCCTAAAAAAATTGAAAAACCCTTGATTTTCAAGGGTTTTTTAATTTGATTACTTTATAGTTATCTTTTCTACTGTTCTGTTTTTTCTATCATTATATTTGGGGATGTAATCGCTGTCAATGCTGATTTGTAGAGTGATTGCCATGAACCAGGCTATATCTGCTTATTACCATATCGGCACATCGAAGCAATAATTGTGACATTTGTCACAGTCTGTTTTTAGCTGGAATGATGACAAATGACACATGCCTGCGATAGAAAGATTCCATATAATGACATTAACCGTTAAGCAACAGAAAGAGATGAGGTGGTTATTATGGAACGTGAGAAAAGAAATCAAACAGCATCCATTTTAATGGTAGTGGGAATTATTTTTATTGTGGTGGCAGGAACGATTTTTGTATCAACTACATGGCGATATTTGCCAGCAATAGGGAAGCAGGGCATTTTATTTTTGGGAACGGTATTCCTGTTTCTGGCATCTGTCAGAATGGAAAGAGGCAGTTTGCTGAAAAAAACGGAAGCGGCACTATATTATTTGGCAACTTCCTGTTTGGGGTTATTTGCACTGTCTGTCTGCGGAGAGTTTATGGGAGCAGAAGAGGAGATGGGGAACTATTATGGGACGAATGGCTGGAATGCAGAAACAATCCTGGTTGCCAGTGTTATTATGATCTTGCCGGTGATTCTGCGCTTTGCCAGGAAACGCACTGCCTTTGATTTTGTTATGATGGCATTATTAGCCGACTGGATTTTGTTATGGATCACAATTGCCGGGGAATATGAATGGCTTGGTGGTTGTTTGATTTCTGCTGTCAGCCTGTCAGTCTATGCGATTGCTGATTATTTGAGAGAGCGGTGGCAGAGAGAAGATAAAGGGGTGGAATTGGCATTTATCGTGTTGTATATACTCCATGGAATTGAATTTGTTGTTCATAATCTAATTGTTATTTATAATATGGGCTTATCATGGATTGATGACGTTGTAACTATGAAACAGAGTTTATTTGTGATGGCGTTGTTTGGAATTGGCATTACGGTGTTGATGCAGCTGACCAGAAGCCATGTAATAATTCGGATTCTGAACAGTATTGCTATTTATTGGGGAATCATTACCGGAATAAATCTGATATTTGAGGTGACGAAATCAGCAGCCAGCCCATATGGCACCTGGGATGGAGAAATGCAGCATTTTCTTGTTTTTGTTTTATGTGCGCTGTGTATGGCAGTAATGGCAAGAAAGGAAATGATCTGCATGACTGCCGTGTGGGGAGGAATCATTCCTTTTTCTCAGATTGTCAGCTATGGGGGTTATAATATATTGTTCTCCCATATCAGCCATCAGGTCACTGCCTATGTGCCTTTTAGTGGTGTGCTGATACTGGCAATGGGATTTCTGCTTTATAGGAAAAGCAGGGATGGCAGCATGAACAGGGAAAGGAAGATACTGTATGTGTGGGCGCTGATTATGCAGGGGATTGTTATGCTCGTTCTGATGTATGCTTCTAAGTATTCATTTTTTGAGAAGGGCATCTATAGTTTGCTGACACTGCAA
>CAMWKN010000451.1 GCA_947174825.1 uncultured Clostridium sp. | reverse complement strand
CTTACGAAATTGTATGATGTGGCACGGTATGGTGAGCGGGAGATTACGACAGAAGAGATTCGTAAAATGAAAAAAAGTGTGTAAGACTTGAAGATATGATGAATATTAATTTAGTCATTGAAACGTAACGACATTTGCGTTACAATTAAATATATAGGGAGGTGTTGAACATGGAAAAAACAGCAACATTGAATTTGAGAGTTAATCCAACCGTAAAACAAAATGCAGAGGCAGTGCTATCCAAATTAGGTATTCCAATGTCTACTGCGATTGATATGTATTTAAATCAGATTTCTCTTACAGGAGGGATACCATTTGCAGTAGCATTACCAAAAGCACCGGCATCCGTAAATACTGCTATGATGACAGATGAAGAAATTCATGAAAAATTGCAAAAAGGTTATACAGATGCAGAAGCTGGTAATGTAACAAGTGCAGCAGAAGTATTTGAGAAATTTAGGGAGAACCATTAATATGGAATATAATGTTGTAATTACAAAAGATGCCGAGCAGGATATGGAGAACATATATAATTACATTGCGTTAGAATTATTGTCTCCAGAATATGCTATGGGACAATATAACAGAATTGCAGATTCAATATTGCAACTTGATACATTCCCAGAGCGATTTAGAATCGTTGATTTTGAACCAGAGCATTCTATGGGACTTAGAAGAAAATTTATTGATAACTATACGATTTTCTATAGAATAATAGGTAATCAAGTAGAAGTGACCAATGTGTTATATACACCATCGGATATTGAGCAGAGATTGAAATAAAATGTATCATCCGTATCGCTTGGTATGGTTATCAGCGTAAAAACGGGCTGGCGTTGACAAATAGGAATAGGCTAGCATATAATTCAAAGGTATGAGTAGACGGAAATGGCACGAAAGGGAGCACAGGTATGGATGAAAATATAAAAGAGGAAATTATTCGTTTGAAAAAGGAAAAAGATGTGGTAATCCTGGCTCATTACTATGTGGATGGTGAGGTACAGGCGTTGGCAGATTTGGTGGGAGATTCCTATTTTTTGGCAAAAAAGGCAACAGAAGTAAAGGAGCAGAATATTTTATTTTGTGGCGTCTCTTTTATGGGAGAGAGTGCCAAAATACTGAATCCGGATAAGCGGGTAATTATGGCTGATGATGCTGCAGATTGTCCGATGGCGCATATGTTGGATCTGGATCGAATTGCAGAGGTGAGGAAGGAATATCCGGACGTGGCAGTGGTTTGTTATGTTAATTCCACAGCAGAGATTAAGGCACATTCGGATGTATGTGTAACCAGTTCCAATGCCTTGCGTGTGGTACAGGCATTACCAAATCAGGATATCTTTTTTGTGCCGGATGAAAATTTAGGGCGTTATATTGCTGGTTTGCTGCCAGAGAAACACTTTATTTTTAATGATGGCTTCTGCCATGTACATACCAGTATTGATCGGAAGGCATTGGAAGATGCCAAGAAACTGCATCCGAATGCACAGGTATTAACTCATCCAGAGTGTACGGAGGATGTATTGGCACTCTCGGATTTTATTGGAAGTACTTCGGAAATACTGGATTTTGCGGAGCAGTCTCCAGAGAAAGAATTTATTATTTGTACGGAGATGGGCGTGTTTTATGAACTGGAATTAAAGAATCCGGAGAAACGGTTTTATTCGGTGGGACATCGCCAGTTCTGTCCTAATATGAAAAAAATATCAGTGGATAAAGTGTTGCGGGCGCTTCAGACCTTGGAGCCGGAGGTAACTATGGAGGAAGAATTGCGGATACAGGCAAATGCACCGCTTACAAAAATGTTGGAATTGGCGAAATAAATTTGCATATGGTAGCATGATTTGAGGATAAGTATGAGTGAAAAAAAAACAGTGGTAGTGGGAATGTCAGGCGGTGTGGATTCTTCCGTAGCCGCCTATTTATTACGGGAACAGGGATATCGCGTCATTGGGATTACCATGCGGACCTGGCAGGATGAGGAGCAGGAAACGCTGGAGGCTGATGGCGGCTGTTGTGGGCTAAGTGCGGTGGAGGATGCCAGGAGAGTGGCGCAGGTACTGGATATTCCCTATTATGTGATGGATTTTAAGCAGGAATTTCAGACGCAGGTGATTGATTATTTTATACGGGAATATCAGGAGGGGCGGACGCCTAATCCATGCATTGCCTGTAATCGTTATGTAAAGTGGGAAGCACTATTACAGCGAAGTTTGGCCATTGGCGCGGATTATATTGCAACGGGACATTATGCCAGAATTCGAAAATTGGATTCTGGTCGTTATGCGATTGAACATTCTGTGACAGCAAAAAAAGATCAGACCTATGCATTATATAATCTGACGCAGGAACAGCTGGCAAGAACGTTAATGCCAGTGGGGGAATATGAAAAAGAAGAAATCCGGAAAATAGCGGAAAAAGCAGGTTTGCCAGTATCCGGAAAACCGGACAGTATGGAAATCTGTTTTGTGCCGGATGGAGATTATGCATCCTATATTGAAAGGGCGACAGGAGTACCCTCTTGTCCCGGCGATTTTGTAGATACCCAGGGAAATGTGATTGGCAGGCACCGGGGAATTATTCACTATACCGTAGGGCAACGAAAAGGACTGGGGCTGGCATTGGGATATCCGGCTTTTGTGGTGAAAATCAAAGCAGATACCAATGAGGTGGTTATTGGAGGTCTGGAGGATAATCTGTCCCAGAAAGTGTACATGCATCGAATCAATACTATGGCGGAACCGGAGTTATCCGAGGATAAAACCTATCTGGGAAAAATCCGTTATAATCATGCTGGATCGCCCTGTACGGTACATCGTCTGGAAGAAGACTTGTATGAATGCCATTTTCCAGAGCCGCAAAGAGGTGTGACACCAGGACAGGCTTTGGTGCTGTATGATGGAAATCTGGTTGCTGGAGGAGGGACTATTATTTAGTACAAAAATAGTTGATGGCAGAATGATGGACATTGGCAGTCGGAAACCAGAAAAGAAATGACGAGAGATAACAATAGGGAAATAGAAAAGGAATG
>CAMWKN010000450.1 GCA_947174825.1 uncultured Clostridium sp. | reverse complement strand
TACAGGATCAGTGTAGACTGGTCCTTTTCTTTTTTTACAACAAAAAGTTAATTTTGTTAATTGCATTTATAGAGAGTCAGTATATTCTTTCTGGTGATGGATAAAATGGAAAAAGGTCTGCATAGAAAATGAATGTTAGCAGCAAAATAAGTTATAAGCCAGCACCAGACATAGCAGGATAATCAGGACGGCAAGAAAACTGTTATCCAGGAATAACATGATCGTCATACCGATGGCGATCCAAAACAAAATGAATCCGATCATTTGGCGCATAGCGTTCTCCTTTCGTTTTGTAGCAAAATGGTGTTGTAAAACTCGGCTTTTTGACTAAAATTGGTTAAAAATCTTCGAATTAGGCTGCAGTGTGAAAAGTAACCGCTTTTCTATCTTGCGTAATGGAAATGATTGGGATATACTATAAAAAGGTATGATGTTTAAGAATTTGACATCTTACTGTTAGTATATGTTTATGATTCGAAATTTTGATTGAATTTTAGAATTTCGCACCGAAAGAAATGAGGTAGGTTATGAAGGGCAGAATGAATACAGAAATGGGAAGTATTTTGATTGACCGTGACGTTCTGGCAAAGTATGCTGGAGCGGCAACAGCAGAATGCATTGGCATTGTAGGAATGGCAGCTGTCAATGTGAAAGATGGCATGATTAAGCTGTTGAAAAAGGAAAATGCAGGTCGTGGCGTGAATGTTTACGTAGTGGATAATCGCATCAAAGTAGAACTGCATATTATTGTAGCATATGGTGTCAGTATCCGGGCAGTTGCACAGAATGTGCTGGAGCATGTGAAATATAAGATCGAAACCTTTACTGGTATGGAAGTAGAACAAATTAATGTCATCGTGGAAGGTGTGCGTATCGTAGACGAAGATTAATTGCGAATAAGCGGATGCAAGGAGGTACTGTAAAGTGGGCGTTAAGACAATTAATGCACAGATGCTGCAAAAAATGTTTTTGGCAGGTGCCAGAGGCTTGGAAGCCAAAAAGGAATATATTAATGAATTAAATGTATTCCCGGTTCCGGACGGAGATACTGGAACCAATATGACGATGACCATTATGTCGGCAGCAGGGGAAGTCAGTGCGCTGACAAATCCAAGCATGGATCAGTTGGGCAAGGCAATTTCCAGCGGTTCCCTGCGTGGTGCCAGAGGAAATTCCGGTGTGATTTTATCACAGATTTTCCGGGGCTTTGTCAGGGAGATCAAAGGATTGGATGAGATTGATGTAACGATCTTGGGAAATGCTATCAATCATGCATCGGAGACTGCATACAAGGCCGTTATGAAACCCAAAGAGGGAACCATATTGACGGTGGCAAAGGCGGGAGCAGATAAGGCAATGGATCTGCTGGTCAATGCGGATACTGATGATTTGGAAGAGTTTTGTGACGCCGTGGTGGCGGAAATGGAATCAGCACTCCTAAAGACACCAGAATTATTGCCGGTATTAAAACAGGCAGGGGTGGTAGACTCCGGCGGAGAAGGATTGATGACCTTTATTCGTGGCGCCATGGATGCTTTAAAAGGCAAGGTGTCTGATTTTACCATCAATACACAGGCAGGCTCCCAGACCATTTCCATGGGAGATATGGCTGGTATGGAGGAAGTGGATATCCGTTTTGGTTATTGTACCGAGTTTATTATTATGCTGGAACGGGGTGCAGAGCGGGTGGAAGCCCAGTTAAAAGAATATTTGCAGCGGATTGGCGACTGTGTAGTGGTAGTAGCGGATGATGATATCGTCAAGGTGCATGTTCATACCAACGATCCAGGTCTGGCAATCCAGAAGGCATTGACTTTTGGTTCTCTGACCAGTATGAAAATAGATAATATGCGTGAGGAGCATCAGGAAAAAGTCATTCGTGATGCGGCCAAGATTTCTTCCGGTGAAATGAGTGAAGAGGATGTGACAGCAGAGAACAGGCGGAAAGAGGAAGCTCAGGCACCACATAAGGAAACTGGATTTATTGCTGTGGCAGCAGGAGATGGATTGCGGGATATTTTTCAGGATCTGGGTGTGGATTATGTCATTGAGGGTGGTCAGACCATGAACCCCAGCACAGAGGATATTCTGGAGGCTGTTGCTAAAGTTAATGCTGATACAATCTTTATTTTACCAAACAATGGTAATATCATTTTGGCGGCAAATCAAGCAAAAGATCTGACAGAAGATAAGGAAATTGTTGTTATTCCGTCCAAAAATATTCCGCAGGGGATTGCTGCCTTGGTCAGCTATGTTTCCGGACAGCCAGCGGATGAGAATGCAGAGACTATGACAGAGGAAATGGAATTAATCAAGTCTGGTCAGGTTACCTATGCAGTGCGGGATACCAATATGGATGGTAAGGAGATCAAGCAGGGTGATTTTATGGGGCTTACTGACAAGTCTATTCAGGCAGTGGGCAAGGATCTGGCAGGTACCACCAAAGAGTTGATTGGGACTTTGGTAGATGAAGATTCAGAATTGGTTAGCCTGTATTATGGCGCAGAGACTACCGAAGAGGATGCCAATGCCCTGGCGCAGGAGATTGAGAAAGAATACGAAGATTTGGAAGTAGAAGTGCAGTATGGCGGTCAGCCGGTGTATTCCTACTTTGTATCGGTGGAATAAAAGAGTTGAAGTTTTCCTAATGCAGAGAAAGCATTCTGCATTAGGAAAACTAAATCGACTCTTGGAGAACGCAACAGCAATTATGCTGTTGCGTTCTTCCTATTTTTGTTGTATTGAGTAATCAAAGGAAGGGCGAGGTATCCGGATGGAGTTACAGGATTCAATCAGAAGGATAAAAGGGGTAGGCGAGCAGGCGGAAAAATTATTTGCCAAATTGGGAGTACATACAATAGAAGATCTTCTGCGGCTCTATCCCCGCAGTTATGATGTGTATGAACCTTTGGAATATGTGTCACAGGCAAGAGAGGGAAAGATGATGGCGGTGGAGGTTAGTCTTGCCGCTAAACCGCAGATTTCCTATGTGCGGAATCTGAAGATTCTGACTTGAATTATGAGAGATCGCAGCGGACA
>CAMWKN010000449.1 GCA_947174825.1 uncultured Clostridium sp. | reverse complement strand
ATCCGGACTACTACTGTCGACAACAAGAAAGAGATCATAATTCTCCTGTCTGATTTCCTGTCGAACAATACTGTGTTCCGGATCCAGACATTCATACCGTTCCGGCAGGTTTTCCAAATAGACATCTACAGACTTCTCCGGAAAAACACGGCGAATATAGTGATAAACCGCCACACAGGAACCAACACAATCTCCATCCGGACGGATATGCCCGGCTACCATAATTTGATCTGCCTGCGAAATCAGATATTTTAGATCTTTCATCTTCTCATTCCCTCTCTCGAAGTGAAAATTTAAGCAACATTTATGCTGTTAAATTCAACAAGAGTTACTAAAGTAACTCTTATTGATATGGTATCACTGAGCATAATTTTGGGGCTTAGTAATACTTCAACTCTTATCTCCCTGTGACAATTCATCAATCTTCTTAGACATATTAATGCCGTACTCAATAGAATCATCAATCACAAAAGTCAACTCCGGTGTATTCCTTAAATTCAGAGATTTCGCCAGTTTAGAGCGAATATGGGATGCCGCACTGGCAAGTCCCTCTCTGGTATTCTCCCGATCCATCTCATCGCCTAATACACTGACATACACCTTGGCAAACTTCAAATCTGGTGTTACCTCCACAGATACCACAGAAGTCATAGGATGAATCCGTGGATCTTTAATCTCCCGGGAAATGATACGGCTCAATTCCCGATGCACTTCCCCATTCATACGGGAATATTTAATACTATTTCGTTTCATAATTCTCCCTCTTCACATACTTTCAGACATGCAATTAGTTGACTTAGCATCACTTCGCATAGTTCACTATGCGTTAGTGATTCTTCAACTCTTTTTATCGCGGAACTTCTACCATGATATATGCTTCAATCTGGTCTTCTACCTGTATTTCATTGAAACCTTCAAATACCAGACCACATTCATAACCGGCTGCCACTTCCTTCACATCATCCTTGAAACGTTTCAGGGATGCCAGTTCGCCCTCAAAGATTTGCTCTCCTTCTCTGGAAATACGAACCTTGGAACCTCTGACTACCTTGCCATCCAATACATAGGAACCTGCAATAATACCCACACCGGATGCCTTGAATGTCTGACGGACTTCCAGATGACCGGTAATCTGCTCCTCATATTCCGGATCTAACATACCCTTCATAGCAGCTTCCACATCCTCGATAGCATTGTAGATCACCTTGTACAGACGGATATCAACCTGTTCTCTGTCGGCACTTTCTTTGGCTGTGTTATCTGGTCTTACATTAAATCCAATGATAATGGCATTGGATGCACTTGCCAGAGATACGTCGGATTCATTAATAGCACCCACACCACCATGGATCACACGGACAGCCACCTCTTCATTGCTAAGCTTTAACAGGCTCTGTTTCACAGCTTCTACAGATCCCTGTACATCTGCCTTGATAATAATGTTCAGTTCTTTAATGTTACCTGCCTGAATCTGGGAGAAAAGACCATCCAGCGTCAGTCTGGACTTGGTCTCATCTAACATCTTCTCACGGCTCTGGTTAATATATGTGTCCGCAATATTCCTTGCCTCCTTATCACTATCTGTAGCAATAAAGATTTCTCCAGCATCCGGCACGGCATGCAAACCTAAGATTTCTACAGGTGTAGACGGAAGTGCTTCCTCCACACGTCGACCTTTATCGTCCATCATGGCACGGATCTTACCAAATGCTGCTCCAATTGCCAGATTATCTCCCACATGCAGGGTACCTTTCTGCACCAGTACAGTAGCTACCGGACCACGTCCTTTATCCAACTGTGCCTCAATAACCACACCACGTGCCTTACGGTTTGGATTTGCTTTTAATTCTGCCACGTCTGCTGTCAAAACAATCATTTCCAAAAGCTGGTCAATACCTTCTTTGGTATGGGCAGACACTGGTACAAAGATGGTGCTGCCACCCCAGTCTTCTGCCACCAGTTCATGCTCCACCAACTCCTGTTTTACACGCTCAATATTTGCACTAGGTTTATCAATCTTATTGACGGCTACAATGATCTCTACCCCAGCGGCTTTCGCATGGTTAATTGCCTCGATGGTCTGTGGCATGACACCATCATCTGCTGCCACCACCAACACAGCAATATCGGTAGATTGGGCACCACGCATACGCATGGAGGTAAATGCCTCATGTCCTGGTGTATCCAAAAATGTAATTTTTTCTCCATTGATTTCGGTAACATAAGCACCAATATGCTGGGTAATTCCACCTGCTTCTCTGGAAGTTACATGAGTTTCACGAATGGCATCCAGAAGGGAAGTTTTTCCATGGTCAACGTGTCCCATAACACAGACAACCGGTGGACGTTTTTCCATTAATGCTTCGTCTTCTTCATCCTCTTTCAAAAGTTCTGCTACCAGATCAACCTTTTCCTCCATCTCAGCGATGCAGTTATATTCCAAAGCAATCTCCTCAGCTTCTTCGAAAGTCAGCTCATGATTCATGGTTACCACAGTACCTTTCATAAACTGTCCCTTAATAACCGTTGCCGGCGGTACTTTCATGATATCTGCCAACTCCTTAACTGTCAGCTTCTCTGGAATAACAATGGTACGAATGCCATCCTCTGGCTCTGCCGGCTTCACAACCGGTTCCGGCTTAATGAAAGCACCCTTACGATTTGGATCCTTTTTCTTTTTGTTCTTCTGCAAGAACATCTCCTCTTCGTCATAACCACGATTTCTATCTTTTCCATATTTCTGCTTGGCACTGCGGGAATCCTTACCGGAACGCTGCTGACGGGACTGCTTTACGCTGGACTGCATAGATTCCATCGGACCAGCCTGACTACGGCTTCCATAGGAATTGCCGCCACGGCTACCTCGATTATCCCCGTAACCGCCTCTGCCACCACGGTTGTCGTCTCTTCCCCGGCTACCCCGGTTATCTCCATAACCGCCTTTGCTGCCTCGATTACCGCCATCTCTGCCAGCATTCCGATCCGTACGTCCACCACGGTTGTCACTGCGATTCCCTCGATTTCCACCTTCTCTGTTTCCATCATGGAA
>CAMWKN010000448.1 GCA_947174825.1 uncultured Clostridium sp. | reverse complement strand
CAATAGGTTCATAGCATTTTATTCGGATTTTTATTTTCGGGAAGATCATTTTTCGATTTTTAGTAACTTTATAAAGGAGTTCCTGTTTTGGATTATGTAATACCAATAAAACTTTCAAAAGAACGCAAAAATATTATGCGTGGCTTTAAAATGCTAAAATGGGATATTTGTAATTTGTGGAAGTTAAAAAATATAAATATGCAATTTAAGAAAAAGATATATTGGGTGCGAGTTTTGGGACTGACACATCTTTATTGTATTAAAATGAAAAAAATTTTAAATACAAAATCATATTCATATGGGTTGGTTTATAACGATTCAAATCCATATGAAAATGTATTGGTTCAGCTTATGAAACAAAAGGGTATCTATACTGCTACACTTCAGCATGGTATTTTTGACAAACATGGGTATTGGAAGGGGCTTGAATTTCGAGCTTCTGTAGCGGATGATTGGCTTGCATGGAATCCGTATACAAAGGAACTTGCAATGGAGTGTGGGATTCCGGAAGAGAAAATAAAGGTTTTAGGGATACCAAGATATATAATACCAATCACGGTGGATAGAAAAGCTGAAAAAAGAATTTTTAGTATTATCTTGGGTGAAAAATCACTATTGGATGAAAATCGGAAATTGATAGAATTTGCAAATATTTTAGCAAGGGAACAGGGACTAAAATACTTTGTAAGATACCATCCTACCTGTAAAGATGGAGAATACAATACATTTATTGATAAACAATTTTATGTTTCAAGGAATAATCAAGGAGAAACAGTTAGTGAGATGTGTGAGAAAAGCGATTTCTCTTTGGTGGGATCGGGAACGTCTATGATTATAGACCTGATATATTTGAAACAACCTTTTTTACAATATTATGAGCAGTGGGATGGAAAAGAGTACAGAGGAAGAAGAAATTATTTCAGAAATTATGAGGAATTAAAAGAGCAGACCCCAAAGGGAGTAATAATGCCCCAAAAAGAAGTTTTTGATTATTATTGTACGACTGTGGATGTAAAAGGGGCATATGCCCAATATTTCAATTCGTTGGAATAAAGCTTGGATGAAATATAGAGAAGGGGGTAGATTAAATGAAAATTATTGGTGTTATTCCGGCGCGTTATCAATCTTCCAGATTTCCTGGAAAGCCATTGGCAGATATTTGCGGTAAACCGATGATTTGGTGGGTTTATCAACAGTGCATGAAGGTAGAAGATTTTGATGCGGTATATGTTGCGACTGACGATCAGAAAATTTATGAATCCTGTGAAGCTTTGGGCATAAAGGTGGTTATGACATCAAAGGCACATAAGACCGGGACAGATCGTGTAGGAGAAGTGGCACGTAAAATTACATCTGATTTGATAGTAAATATTCAAGGGGATGAGCCATTGTTGGAGCCTTCAACGATTAGGGCAGCAATTGAACCTTTTTATAAAGATACTAAACTACAAATTTCTAATTTAATGACTAAGATTAAGAATCCCGTTGATGCAGTTAATTTTACTATACCCAAAGTGATTACAAACAAGGACGGTATTGGACTCTACCTGACAAGGGCAGCCGCACCATATCCAAAGGGTAGTTTGGATTATTCTTATTATAAACAGGTCTGCGTATACGGATTTAAACCAGATGCGCTTCAGTTTTTTTGTGATTATGGGATGAAATATGGCAAGGCAAAGATGGAGGCTATAGAAGACATCGAGGTACTAAGATTTATTGAAAATGACTATAAGGTTCAATTTATTGAGGTGGAATCGGAAACAGTAGCAGTTGATACACAGAATGATTTGGAAAAAGTTCGGTTAATAATAGGAACTCGGGGTACAGCATAAAAATTGATATGCTTGATTGATAAAGCACATGAGACAGATGTGGTTTTGTAATATAAAGTTAGTATTCGTAACGGGAAGGAATGCATAGTGAATAAAATAAAAGTGCTGGATTGTACATTACGGGATGGTGGCTATTGTAATCAATGGAAATTTGGCTATGAGAATATAGGAAAGATAATCAATGGGTTGACAGATGCGAATATTGATTTTATAGAATGCGGATATCTCACAAATAAAACGGAGATAAATCGTGATTCATCAAAATTTGTACATTTGAAGGACGTATCAGCTTTTATACCCCAAAATCATAAAAATAAAGTGTTTGTTGTTATGATGAATTGGAATGAGTATGATGTCAGCAAGCTTCCATATCGAAATGAAACGTTAATTGACGGAATTCGAATAGCATTCCATAAGGAAGATTTGCAGGAAGGACTAAAGGTGTGTGCTGATGTAAAGGAGAAAGGATATAAGGTATTTATACAGGCAATGGTTTCACTGAATTATAGTGATAGGGAATTTTTAGAGATGATTGAAAAGGTAAATGAATTGAAACCATATGCATTTTATATTGTGGATAGTTTTGGGGTAATGAAGAAAAAGAGTCTTATGTATATGCTGTATATGATTGAAAAAAATCTTTCGCAGGATATTTGGATTGGTTTTCATTCACATAATAATCTGCAGCTTGCTTATGCAAATGCACAAAGTTTAGTTGATATGCCCATAAATCGAAATTTAATTATAGATTCATCGGTTTATGGAATGGGGCGTGGGGCAGGAAATCTAAATACAGAATTATTTGTAGAGTATTTAAATGAGAATTACGGCAAGGAATATGTGATAAAGCCGCTTCTGAAAATGATTGATGAAATAATAAATGTATTTTATGAAGAAAATCTATGGGGATACACACTGCCTAATTATTTGTCAGCAATCCACAATGTGCATCCTGATTATGCATCATTTTTGGACGCAAAAAAAACATTGACAGTAAGAGAGATGGATAAAATATTTTCGCTGCTTAGTAGGGAAAAAAAGGTTTCATTTGATCAGGATTATATTGAAAAAAAGTATATTGAGTTTCTCGGGCAGAAATCAGATAATGTGGACGAAAGCGGACTTCATGAACTTTTACGGGGGAAGAAAGTTCTTTTAATAGCACCCGGAAAAAGTGCAATCGAAGAAAAAGAAAAGATATTATGGTGTGTAAAAAATAATGA
>CAMWKN010000447.1 GCA_947174825.1 uncultured Clostridium sp. | reverse complement strand
CATTTGCATCGCAGGAATGATGATTATGGTAGAAGGAATGGCAAGAGTGGGATTCTTCCGCTGGCTCTGTATGCGTATTGCCAATCTGGTTCATTATGAAACCATTCCTATCTTTATTACATTTATGATTATGTCTGCCTTTCTCGCTATGTTTATTGACAGCATAACCGTTATCCTGTTCCTGGCAGCGGTTACAGTAGAACTGGCACAATTACTGAAATTCAATCCAGTCCCAATGATACTGGCAGAAATCTTCTGCGCAAACCTGGGCGGATCTGCAACCATGTGTGGTGATCCACCTAACATCATCATCGGAACATCCCTGGGATATTCTTTCTTTGATTTCATTACCAATACTGGTTTAATTGCAGGAATTTCCCTAATTATAGTGATTTTCTATTTCTATTTTGTATTCCGGAAAGAGCTTGCTCAAAGTTCTGGCGAGAAAATATCACCAGATCAATATCCGGATCCAAAAGATGCCATCACTGACAAAACAGGCTTTATTATCAGCACCATCATTTTCCTGTGTGCAGTGGTGTTATTGGTAACCCATGCACAGACCGGATTAACAGTAGCATTCATTGGTTTGTTCATTGCATTAGCTACCTTGCTTACTTCCATAAAACATGTGAAGGAAATTATGTCCAAAGTCGATTATAAAACCTTACTATTTTTTGTCGGATTATTTATCGTAGTAGGTGGATTGGAGCAGACTGGTATCCTGAAAATCATCGCAAACTTTATCGGCAAAATCAGTAATGGTAATATTAAGTTAATGATCGCCATTATCATCTGGGTTTCTGCTATTGCCAGTGCATTTGTGGATAATATTCCATTTGCTGCTACCATGATTCCAATTATCTCTGATCTGGCTGCAGCACCTGGTGTCAATCTACGAGTTCTTGCCTGGTCATTATCTATGGGAACTGATATCGGCGGCAGCGCTACCCCAATCGGAGCCTCTGCCAATGTAGTGGGAACCTCTGTTGCTGCCAATAATGGTCATCCAATTGGATGGGGAGAATACTGCAAAAAAGTGGCACCTGCCACGATACTGGTATTAATCATTACCACGATTTGTATTTTCGTCAGATATTGCTAAACCATACAATTTAAGAAACAGTTAAAGATCAATCAGTATTGTTAAGCATACAGGAAGGTCATAAAAACGAAATAATTTCATGGCTTTGCCAGAATGTATTTATCAAAAAACGAAAACAGGGAGAAAAAGAAGATGAAGAAAAGAATAATTGCTTTACTGACCGCATTAACTACCACTGCTATGGTATTATCCGGTTGCAGTGCATCCAATGCCAGAAGAGCTGCAAAAATAATTAACGCTGTAAGCGATCAGGTCAGTGAAAATTCCGCTACAGAAACACCTACTGCTACCCCGGAACCTACACCAACCACCACACAGTTAAAACTGGGTGAAAAGGCACAGGTGGGAGACTGGACATTCAAAGTCAAAAAAGTATCCACTAAAAAAATGTTCAAAATCAGTGACTATAGCGGCTATAAGCCAAGCGATGGAAACACTTTTGTATGCTTATCCATGAGCGTAGAAAACAAGGGTTCGGAAGAAGAGAAGTTTCTTCCGATGATGGGTCTTGAAAACAAAATGGTTACCGCCACTTTGATTTACAAGGATGAATACGAATACAAACCGACTGATTTAAGTGGTTATAAAAAATGTCTGACAAATGAATTTATTAAGCCGTTGAGCAAGAAAAGCGGTCTGGTAGTATTCGATGTACCGAAGAAAGTAGCTAAAAATCTGAAAGAGGCAACCGTAAAGATCGGTACCGTGAATGAAAATGTCGTATATCCGATGAAGAAATAGAAATACAATATATTTTAATCAAAGAGGAGACTGGTTAAACGAATGACCAGTCTCCTCTTTTTCATCTCACGCCATATACCACTTTTCAAAGGAATTTTAATTGGCATTTAATTAATATGATTCATTACGACATCACCCCTGACAAGCCGTTAAAGCTCATCCATGCATCTTGCTGATATCCACCAGATATGCTTTTTCCCCATCGTATATCAGCATCAATTTCTCTTTCGCCGCCAAATTAATATCGATGTCAATGCCCACACCATCTAAAGGATCCATTTTCATATAGATTTTTTCTTTCAGATTACAGAGATAATATGGTGTCTTTTCCTCTTCCAAATTCCCTAATAATACATAGTCACCCTGGGAGGCAATCGGATGCGGATACCCCTCGACCTGCTCTATAGTAATTGCTTCCGTTCCATCCACATGGGTAATTTTCAGCTGTTGATCCTCCTGGGAATAAACCCATTCCGGATTATAATCTCCGCATTGCTGATAAGTCGCCACTCTCTTACCTGTTTTCAGATCAATGACCTTGGTTCCTGTCATCGTCACATCCCCAACCATGTAGTCATCCCCGTATGTCAATACTTGATAATCATCCTGGAATATAACTTCCTTCGTACGAGCATAGCCATCTATTTCATCAATTCTTTTCTCTGTCCGGCTGGCAATGTCAAATGCTGTCCAATATCCATCAGCACGATAATTGATCAAAATCACCTTACCACCAGGGGACATTATCATATTACCAATCGCCTGATCATTCGTTAGCTTTGTCACGCTTCCCGTCTTTAGGTTACATTCTGCAATACATCCCTTTTCATAGGTATCTTCCTTTATTTGTACTAAATTCACATAAACTTTATCTCCATCCATATAATGAAATACTTCATTCACTCCATGCGTATTAAATCCACAAATCTCTTGATGGATGATAACATATTCAAAAGAAAACTCTTCCCCATCATAATCGCCACGAAATGTCTGTGGTTCCAATTTCTTTAATCCCTGCCCCTGAATGGAATACACCTGATCTACTACCTCATCATCTCCCTCAAAGTGATACTGGCAGACAAAACTCTCCTTTTCTCCCAGAATAAACATATCGTCTTTCATGGACAGCTGATTATTCTGATCGACAGGAATATCTACCGCTTCCTCCTGTTTTTTTATTTCCTCTGCCTCTTTCCTTTCCCCCTGATCCAGTCCAACTTCTAC
>CAMWKN010000446.1 GCA_947174825.1 uncultured Clostridium sp. | reverse complement strand
ATGGGGATCTTAGTCACGGTGGATGCGGCGTTGCTGGTGTTTGTAATACCACCTCTGTTAGGCAGCTTGTACTTTGGTTTGCGGGAAAGTGGAGAGGAATTTGCCGCTCGTCGGGAGGAGACTGTAGGAAAACGAAAGATGGAGTATGCAAAGCGGGTTTTTTATGAAAAGAAGTACGCTGGGGAGCTGCGCCTGTATCCCATGGCACAGGTTTTGTTTGGTCTACATAAAGAGGGATATTTGGAGCGGTATGAAAAAAATCAGGTCCATCAGCGTAGAATTGCCGTATATAAAGTTTTGGAAACTCTTTTGTTTGCTGGGATTCTTTCTTTCGGTTCCTATCTGTATATCACTTATCGCCTAAAATTAGGGGGAAGGACTTCCGTTGCCGCCTATGTGGCAATGGTATCTGCGGTAGGCTATATTGTCACTTGCATTAGTGATGCATTGGGACATTTTTCCCAGGCAGGAAAACTTTGTATGTATATGAAATGTATCCGGGATTTTATGGACTGCCCAGTGGAGGGAACGGTCAAGGATGCCATTATGCCGGAAGGGAATATGGGAGAAATTTCTTTTGAACATGTATCTTATCACTATGACGGAAGTGAGCAGATGATTATTAAAGATCTGAATCTGAAAATCCGGCAGGGGGAACACATTGCCCTGGTGGGAGAAAATGGTGCTGGCAAGACTACGTTAATGAAGCTGCTGATGGGACTGTATCCGGTCTCCAGTGGTAGTATCCTGGTGGGTGGACAGAATATTAATCGATATGATCCGGAGGCTTATCGGGATCAATTTGGAACGGTATTTCAGGATTTTCAGATCTTCTCTCTGCCTCTGTGTGAAAATGTATTGATGAAATCACCAGAGACGGAGGAGGAACGGCAGATTGTGGTGGAAGCATTGGAGAAAGCACAATTTGGCGAGGTGCTTCAGAAAATGCCGAAGGGAATTGATACCTTCCTGACAAAAGAGTTTGACGAGAATGGTTTTGTATGTTCGGGCGGGCAGGCGCAGAAGATTGCCATAGCCAGAGTGTTTGCGAAAGATCCACAAGTGGTCATATTGGATGAACCATCTAGTGCCTTGGATCCCATTGCGGAGTACAATATGTACTGCAATATGATGGAGGCAGCCAAAGGAAAAACCGTATTCTTTATTTCCCATCGAATGTCTTCTGCGCGGATGGCAGACCGGATTTTATTTTTGGAACATGGATGTATTGTGGAGCAGGGAAGTCATGAAGAATTGATTAAAAAGAATGGTCGATATGCAGAAATGTTTCATCTGCAGGCACAGAATTATCAGGAAGTGAATGGGGGTGGACTCTATGCAGAGTAAAGAAAAAAATCCGGAAAAACTGCCTCCGAAGCGGATTATCAGTAATTATTTCTATCTGCTGCGCTATGCTTTTCAGAAAGATATGTCCTTAATTATTATGATATTTGCCACCTTTACCCTGGGAGGGGTGGGCTATGCCTGCATGGACACAATTTTTATACGGATTTTTATTAATTATCTGTCCGACAATCAGTACAGTTTTCGGGACACTGCGATTCTGGTAGCTGGGGCAACCATTGGCATGGCAATTCTCATGGCATGTGAACGCTGTGCCCAGAGCCTGGCAACGCCACGTATGATTCGTTTGAGTGGTATGATGCAGGAGGAAATGATTCGCAAAGTGTCTGGTATGGATTTGATGTGCTATGACTGCGACACCTACTACGATGATTTTGTGGTGGCAGCTGCACAGCTGGAAGAAAGCGTGAGTGAGGCAATTTTTGACCTGGCGCAGATGGGGCGGAATGTCATGACTATTTTAGTGTTGTCGGGATTGATTACTGCCATTGATCCGGTAATTGCTATCTTTCCGGTACTTGGTTTTATAGTTAATGCGATTGCCCGCTTTCGTATTATGAAGCTGGAATATGATTTTGATGTGGAGAAGAAGACGATTATGCGTCGTGCTAATTATTCCAAGCGAGTGTTTTATCAGCCAGAATATGCCAAAGAAATCAAGCTGTCCCATATTGAAGTGCCCTTAGAGAGACAGTTTCATCAGGCAGTAGATGAGGTCATTGCTATAGCAAAAGGATATGGAGTAAGCATTGCACTGTGGTCTCTGGTAATCTGGATTACCGTCTTTACATTCTTGTCTATGTTCTGCGTGCCGCTTTATCTGGGGTATATGGCATTGGTGCTGCGTAAAGTAATGCTGGGAGATGTGGCAGCCCTAAATAATGCGCAGAATACCGTGCGGAATCATTTGGATTCTGTCAATTACTGTATTGACCGTATACAGCGTGCCGGGCTGTTTTGTGAACGTTTTCGACGTTTTATGAACTATGAGAGCCAGATCGAAGGGGCGGTGGGAGACGTGGATGTTCCACGAAGTGGAGGAGCATTAGAAATCAAAAATATGTCCTTTCGCTATGATGGAGCTGCAAAAGACACCTTAAAGAATATTAACATGCGGATTGAGGCAGGGCAGAAGGTGGCATTTGTGGGGGAGAATGGTGCCGGAAAGTCCACTTTTACCAAGCTGCTGATGCGTCTATATGATGTGACGGAGGGAAGTATTTGCTATGGCGGTCAGGACATTCGGAAATACACAACAGAGGAATATCGAGATCTCTTTGGTTCCGTCTTTCAGGATTATCAGATCTATGCTTCTACGGTTCAAGAAAATGTTATGATGCATGGCTTGCAGAAGGGAGAGGCAGAACGGGCGGAGGCAGCACTTGAGCAGTCCGGTTTTCTGGACAGATTAGAAACACTACCAGCGGGATTAACAACGGCACTGACTAGAGAATTTGATGAAAATGGAGTGCAACTATCCGGTGGCGAAGCACAGAAAGTTGCCATTGCCAGATTGTTTGCCAAGAAAGAACGGATGCAGATTGCTATTCTGGATGAGCCGTCCAGTGCATTGGATCCAAGGGCAGAATATGAATTAAACAGGAATATTATGAACCGGGTAGGAGATGCCACTGTGATTTTTATTTCCCATCGGCTTTCCACCACCAGAGATGCAGATCGGATTTATATGTTTGAAAACGGAGAGATCATTGAGG
>CAMWKN010000445.1 GCA_947174825.1 uncultured Clostridium sp. | reverse complement strand
AAATTTGTAGGTTGTGCATGGATACGCTGTTTGTGGGATCGGAAACGTGGAGTAAACCAGTTTGAAAACCACTTTGGGATTGTTATAATGGCTATATGGAAAGAGGTAAGGAAAAATGAGGAAGTTTGATGATTTTTTAGAGGAGCAGTTACAGGATGAAGAATTTAGGCGGGAATATGAATCTATGCATTCGGAGTTTGAAATTAAGCGACAGGTTGAAGCAAATCCATATACAGCAATGACGGAGCAGGAAATGCTCGCAAAACTGAAAACATCCAGAGAACAGGGAAAATATAGAGGTGCGGATGAGCTGATTTCTGACATGAGGTCGAAGTATGAATTATGAAAGCAAAATGCATTAGTGTTTATCGTTATTATATTAGTAGTTTTCTGGTACAGAGAAAGAAATCATGGTTGCCAACTCCAATATAATACATAGGATGGAAAGCAGGATAGTAATTATAATTTTTAAAACCTGCTTTCTTTTTTGCTTTTTCTTTGTTTTTTGCATGAGAATGATATTTTGTTCCAGCAGGGGAAAGTTTGATTCCACTATGGAATGGCAGGCGGGGTAGTCTACGGTTTTACGAAGTTCATAGGCTTGTTGTTTTTGAATGATTTCTTTGATTATATCCATAAATCAGATCTCCTTTAGGGTATTAATAATGTTATTGTATGCCTGAACTATTAATTGACAAAATCATTGCAATAATAAAGAGCAGCAGGCAGCGTATTACGTAGGGGGCAAAGGGAATCAGCCTGTGTAGCTGCTGAAATTTTTGGGAAGATTGTTCTATATGCAGCATATCAAATCCAATGATGAGGAAAAAAATCCAATATAGCGTCATCGGCAGGAAATAGGCGATATTATCTAAGGAAAGACCTATCATACACAAAAAATATAATATGCTGACATGGAAAGAAATGGTCATTTTAATCGGGTGACCGCTGCGGAATCCTGGAATCTGTTTTAGAAGATTAAAAAATAAATTGTCAGGGTATCGTAAAATCTTTCGGATATCCTTTTTTAACTGGGAAACTTTGCGGTATCTCAATTCATAATTTGCCGTACAGGTCTGGAAGATGCGAAAAGTCTGCTTGCTACATAGTTTTGATAGTTGTTTTCGGTCTGCATCTTTGGGAGACTTTCCAGTCAGCATGAAACAGAGGATACAACCCAGAGAATAAATATCCACACGGTCTGTGGGATTAGTGAAATCAATGATCTCCGGGGCAGCATATGGCAAGGTACCTACCGCATGAGTTACGGTATGGTTTGATATTTTTATGGTATTGGCAATATCAAAATCAATGAGTTTTATTGATATCTGTTGATGAATTCCAGAAATCTTATCAAAGGTTTCACACCCAGGGAAACGATCAGTTAATAAAATATTCTGTGGAGAAATATCTCCGTGGATTAGCTGGTTTTTGTGAAGGACAGAAAGACCTTCGCATAATTGGTAGAGAAAGACCAGCGCCTCCTGTTCGGATAGGCAGCCAAAACTTTTGATGTACTGTTCTAAAGTCAAGGAACGTGTTTGAATATTTCGTTCCGGTGGCAGGGCGTGGTAAGCTAAACTAAGGGGACGGGAAATAAATTCTGTGGCAGCCAGATAATAGCTCTGATCATCACTGTCCTTGGATAGGATATCAAAAACGGTTTCCAGATAAGGATTCCAATCAGAGGCGATTTTGCTGTATATGGGAAGCTGTATTTCAGAGAGTTCTTTAAAAATGATGCTGCCATGCTCTGGAACCAGTGTTAAATGTTCTTCTTTTATTTCCGCAAGATATACATGGAATTTTTTATCAGGCTGATCCGGATAATCGTTTAGACAGTCTAACAGGTCAAAATCAATATAGGGTGCTAAATCTTCACGAAAATGTTCTATTATTTTTCCTGGCATAGTGTATCTAAAGTTTCCTTTCTCAGTCTTTCGTTGATTTCGTCCAAACCCAGTTCTTCTTTGATTCCTTTTAGAATAACAAAATCACGTACATTTCTGGTGTATAATTCATTGTAACCAAAGCGGATTAACAGTTGTTTGATCTTTGTAACAGGATAGCCCAAAGTAATAAATAGCGACAATAATTTATCACGGTTCATTTGCTTTTTATTATTTAGAAAGTCCGATAACTGGGAGGGAGTAATATGACATTCTGTGGCAATTCCGTTTATACTGTAGCCGGTTTTTTTGATATCGTTGTAAAGGTCGATGCGTAACTGTTCGGGAGTTATGAATTCAATTTCTTCTTTGCTAATAGCTTCTCCATTTTCAATTTTCTGGAATATTTCATCTGTAGTCAGGTTATTTTTTGTTTCTTTCAAATTAATCTTCCCTTCTGTATTTGATTATCAGTCAGCGGTATATTGTAAGCAGAAATGTCCATTTTAAGCACTCTGGTAATGGAATCCTAGTTCTGTATAATGCATCATTATAAGCAATGAAAGTGAAAATGGCAATATGGAAGGTGGTCACGGTGTGAAAAATAATCACTGGCAGTGAATGAAAATGCTAGGGAGATAGTATAAAATTTTTGATGACTGTAGTGGATAACCTATGCGAAAGTATCGGAAATATTAAATCTGAGTTCTGATGAGAGACGACTGGCGAAGAACGAGATCTATGCCAGACATGGCAGAAGATTTTTGGATGGGGAGCTACAGAAGTATTTTGACCAGCAGGATTGGTATCTGGAAACCATTGAACCAGAGGACTTTAGTGAAAGTGTGCTGAATAGGTGGAGAAAAAGAATGTTGAATTATTGAGTAAGTATGAATAGCAGAAGAAAGCGGACTGGTGCTGGTTAGTATCCGGTCTTATTAAAATACGTAGATTCTTCAATAAATCGGATGAGTGACTCTTGCGTAATCCGATATCTTCCTTTGATCTGGAAGGAATCAATCTTTTCAGTCTGTAGTAATTCTAAAGCAGTATTTTTGGATATTTGCAAAATATTCTGTAGATCTTTTCTGGTCATGATCGGCGGAATGCTTCTTAGTGTAGATGGCGTTTTGTAATTCATAATTAAATTTTCCTTTCTGTTGAAGTGTTAAAAAGGTGTTTTGATTGGTTTATATCGGTATAGAACGGCTTAT
>CAMWKN010000444.1 GCA_947174825.1 uncultured Clostridium sp. | reverse complement strand
TAATAACATAGTTTTTATAAACATCAGACTACTAAGACGATTAAATATTGATATTTAATAATACTGAAAAAGGAAATGCCACTACTGTGCCATTTCCTTTTTTTGAATCAAATCCTTCCTTCACATTTCTGAAATAGTAATTGCTATTACAACTGCAATCACTATCGCTATTATTGAAACAAACATCAAATCGTAATCTGCTCAAAATCCGATGCCGGATGCTTACACCACGGACAAATAAAATCTTCCGGCAATTCTTCCCCCTCATACACATATCCACAGATTTTACAACGCCATGCTGTTTTTCCAGTGCTTTTCTGTTCCTCCGGTTTTGGCTTAATGGTCGATTGATAGTAAGCATAGGTGGCGGAAGGTGCATCCGATAACACTTTCATATCATCCACTGCTGCAATGAACAAAGTATGGCTGCCCAGATCAATCTCCTGTCGAACGGTAGCACTGATATATCCATTGGTACCTGCTGTTACATAATAAACTCCATTCTCACTGCGTTTGCAATGAGAATAACCTGCAAATTTATCTACCGTCCGTCCGGACTGAAAACCAAAATGCTTAAATATCTCAAAATCCGCTTCCTCACTGAGAATGGAAATAGTACATTTCCCACTTTTTTGTATCAATTCCTGGGTAAGATTTGATTGATTTACCGCTATGCTGATCTGATTGGGCTCTGTCGTTACCTGCGCTGCCGTATTGATAATACAGCCATTATCTTTTCCATCAAAATGGGTGGACAGAACAAATAACCCATAGGTCAGCTTATACATTGTTTCCTGATCCATCATAACTTATGACATCCCATTAACCGTTTTATATTTGTATAACATCTCTGCATGGTTCTGTTCCTCAATCTGAATATCTGCCAGTACCTTGCGGACTCCCGGCTCAGAACAGGCAAATACATTGGTATTGTATTCGGAAGAAACCAATTTCTCGGTTCCGATACAATCAGTTGCCAGGAAACAATCCGACTTTTTATCTTCCGAATTATCAGATACTTTATAGGTTGCAGTTGGATTATACTCGGCACCCTGTCTGTCGTTACAGTTACATTCTGGAATACTGCCATTTAGTACCTGTGTCAAAGAATCATAATGCTGCTGCTCATCCTTCTGTAAATTGGAAAACAGATCCCTCAGAACAGGATCTTTTGCTTGTTGACCATATCGCTGGTACTTCTCTACACAAGACTGCTCCTGTGTCCGTAAATCCTGAATGGTAGTGGCTTCTTTTTCTTTTAAAATCATAATCCTTAACCTCATTTCTTTGATATTTTATGATGTGGGTGTCAAAAGGTATTTTGACACCCACTGATGCTACGAATTGCTACATTGCTACGCAATTTTCGCAATTCTACAAACACCTCCATTCCCGCATATTTGCAAGCAAATCTGCTTCATGTCGGTGTTTGGCGGGTCAAGCCAGTAGATAGCAAATTGCATGTAAACATGCATTGCTATCTACTTTTGACCCTTGCATCATTTTATCCTTCTATCCTAGTATGAGGCAGGATTTCCACTTTTATTCAATTTTATTTCAAAAATTACCAATCTTCTCCCATTCACAAACTTTTCCGAATATTTTATAGCAAAGAATTACTCCTTTCATCGAATTTGTTCCAGTTTTCCCATCTCCATTTCATACACATGGTCACACAAAATATCAATATCCTCTTTGTTATGGCTTGCCAGCAAAATGGTTTTCCCCTGTCCCTTTAGCTCCAAAAAGAGTTTGCGCATATCTGCCACCCCATTTTTATCCAAACCATTCATTGGTTCGTCCAGAATCAGGATCTTCTGGTTTTCCATAATTGCCTGTGCAATAGCAAGCCGCTGCCGCATGCCCATGGAATAATTCCGCACCTTTTTTCTGGATTTCGGATCTAAGCCAACCCTTGCCATTACGTCAAATAAATGCTCTTTATCTTTTGTATTGCGAATGCGATATAAATAATCCAAATTTTTATACCCACTGGCATTTCCGAGAATCGCCGGCTCTTCAATAATTACACCGGCTTCGTTCAACATATCTATATCCTTATGCATTTGTTTCCCGCAGATAAAAATATTTCCCTCATCCAGATAAAGTAATCCGCATATACACTTAAATAATACTGTCTTTCCCGAACCATTGTGTCCTACAACACCAGATATTTCCCCCTCTATACAGGAAAGAGAAACATCTTTCAAAACCTGTTGCTTACGGAAACTTTTACTTGCATGTTCCACTTTTATAACAGGATTTTTTGTTTGTTTTTGGGTTTCTTTCTCCATTGTGCACCTCCTAATCTTCCTTATTCCAGACAAATTCCATGTGCCTTGATTTCAGTATAATACTCAGCATCATAAAAACGATGACTATGCTGCATAAGCATAAGCAAAATTGTACAGATGGGTAATATTGTATATCTAAAAAAACCGGTTCGCCATGCAGTCCCATACGGCACCAGTTAAACGGTGTCACATAGGGAAGCCACGCAGAAGTAATAAACATTCCCTCTGATAAATTCATTCCTGTCAGGATAACAGAAACTGACACTGCAGCAATGCGGCTTCCATACAAGCTGATTACAAACATTAGCAGTCCAATCATGCTGGACACGAGCCCAACTAAAGAAAAACATACAAGCATTGCCTGTAACGGTGTATATTTTGATAAAATCACAGGTGAAGGATTTCCGATTATATTATATTCAAGAAGATTCCTGGAATACGCCAGTGTATGGATGATTTTTCCCCATCCCGCTTCAAAACGCAGCATTGGCACAAAAACAAGGACCGATGCAAGAATCGTTAGTGCACTAAAAGAAAATGCCAGCATGATAATCGCAAATATTTTTTCCATACACCAAACATGCCTGCCTTTTCGCATAACAAAATATAGTTCCGAACGATTCATGAAAGGAACATCCGAAAACAAATAGCATACAATGAAACCATAAAATGTCACAAAATATTTGTTATCAAAAAAATGCGGTGCCATCCATGGTGTAATCCATTCTCCTGTATCGATCATTAGCCTGTCAATTCCACTTGCAATAGCGCAGACTAATGCTGCCATTAAAACAACAGCACTGAAAAAACG
>CAMWKN010000443.1 GCA_947174825.1 uncultured Clostridium sp. | reverse complement strand
AAGATGAATGGTTGGGAGGTCTGCAGGGAAATTCGTCAGTATTCCCAAGTGCCGATTATTATGCTGACGGCAAAATCGGATGAAAAGGATGAGCTGATGGGTTTTGAACTGGGAGTGGATGAATACATTTCCAAACCCTTTAGCCCTAAGATTTTGGTGGCTCGTGTAGAAGCGATCCTTAGGCGTACCAGTGTGGTAGAGGATGATGTAATTACGAATGGTGGCATTACAATTAATCAAGCCGCTCATGAGGTACTGATTGATGGAAACCGGGTTGATTTGAGTTTCAAGGAATTTGAACTGTTAACTTATTTTATGACCAATCAGGGTGTTGCATTGTCCAGAGAACGCATTTTAAATCATGTGTGGAACTATGATTATTTTGGGGATGCCAGAACCATTGACACTCATGTGAAAAAACTGCGCAGTAAATTGGGGGACAAGGGCGAGTATATCAAGACAATCTGGGGTATGGGTTATAAGTTTGAGGTATAAAGGAGAATCCGGTGAAACGATATTTGAAGGCTTATACTTCATCCATTCGGATGAAATTGATTTTGGCGATGGTCGGTATTCTGGGGCTGACCATCGTTACGTTTTGTGTGATGAATTATGCTTTTTTGCCATATTATTATCAACAAAATAAGGTTTCTAAATTACGGGACTCCTATGCGCAGGTGGATCAGATTGTGACGGAGAACCAGGAACATCAGAGTGGGGAAACCGATTCGGAAATGATGTCTAAAAGTACGCTCTCCTTAGAAAAACTGGAAGAGGATCGTGCTACCAGTATCTATATTTTTCAACTGACGAATCTTTTTGGAAAAATATTATATCATTTTGACTATCCTGATGAAAACGTATTTAGTAAGGAGCAGAGCCGGATTATTGAAGATATGACACGGGAATATGTGCCGGGGGCTGATCTGGGACTTTGGTCTGAGGAGCAGATAGGGGGCAAGGAGCTGATTCAGAAAGGAAAAGACTTCTCCGTATACAAGGTAATGGATGATCGAATCGGCTCCAATTATATTGAATTGTTTGGACAGCTTAGTTCGGGAGAATTCGTCTATTTGCGTACCAATTTCCAAAGCATGAAAGAGAATGTACAGATCTTCAATCGTTTTATGGGCTATGTTGCCTGTGGGGCATTGATTGTAGCAATGCTCCTGATGATTTTAATCGGCAACAGCTTGACAAAACCCATTCTGCAGATAGCGGATATTGCGAAACAAATGGCGGAACTGAATTTTGAAGTAAAATATCCAGTGGAAACGGCAGATGAGATCGGTGTTTTGGGCAACAGTATAAATGTACTGTCTGAAACTTTGGAATCGACCATTTCAGAATTAAAGGCAGCTAATAATGAACTGCAAAACGACATTCAGGATAAGATACAGATTGATGAAATGCGGAAAGAGTTTCTGTCTAATGTTTCCCATGAATTAAAGACACCTATCGCTTTGATACAGGGCTATGCAGAGGGATTGCAGGATAATATTTCCGATGATCAGGAGAGTCGTGAATTCTACTGTGAGGTTATTATTGATGAAGCAAATAAAATGAATAAGATGGTCAAAAAGCTGCTGACTTTGAACCAGATTGAATTTGGCAAGGAACAGATTAATTTTGAGCGTTTTGATATTATTCAGGTAGTGCGTTCTGTAATGCAGTCCGCTTCTTTGCTGGCAGAGCAAAAGGGGGCAGAGATACTCCTGGCAGAGGATTATGGTTCTGCTTATGTCTGGGCGGATGAATATATGGTAGAGGAAGTTATTACCAATTATATCAGTAATGCTATTAACCATGTGGACGGGGAGAAACGGATTCAGGTTACCATACAGCAGCAGGACGATAAACTGCGGGTAAGTGTATTTAATACAGGGCAACCGATACCGGAGGAAGAACTTGACAAGGTGTGGATTAAGTTTTACAAGGTGGACAAAGCGAGAACCAGAGAGTATGGAGGAAGCGGGATTGGTTTGTCTATTGTAAAGGCGATTGTTGATTCCATGAACCAGAAATGTGGTGTTATAAACCACGATGACGGAGTGGAGTTTTGGTTTGAGTTAGATAGGACATGATTGGCATTGACGTTTTTGGTTGAAATATGATATTATTATCGTGTATGAAAATTAACGTATTAAGATTCATCAGAGAGGGACAATGAGATGAAAAAGAAGTATATAATCAGTATGGTTACAGTGGCATCTGCAGTTGTGCTCACATCCTGTGCTTCACAGGTGCCGGAGTTGTCTGAACTTGATAACAATAAGGCAGCGGAATACATGGCAGGAGAAATGCTGAAATATGATGAGGATTATGCTTTGGCCTTGGATTATGACCGTTCTATACTAGAAGCTACTCCGACACCAGCGCCTACGCCGAAGCAGGTTGCCACGCCAAAGCCAGTGGAGAACAGTAAAGATCCGTCGAGTTCAGCACCGGGCGATATTCAGGGGGAGGAACCAGCAGTTCAGGAGGTTTCCGGGGCAGAGATTTTCGGAATTTCCGGTATTGAGATTAAGTATATATCTGCCAGTGTGCGGAATTCATATGGTAAAGGGTATGAGTCCATTGTGGCATCGAAAGGAAAAGATCTGCTAATTGTCAAGTTCAGGATCAAGAATACAGGACAGGATACCAAGAAGATTGATTTATTTGATCAGAAATTGGATTATATTCTTTCGCAGGGGGAGCGGACAATAAAACCAGAGCATACAACTGCAGTAGGTGATCTGCAGTATTTGAAAACGGAAATCTCACCAGGAAAGAGTAAACAGGGTGTTCTACTGTTTGAGGTAGATAAGGGCGCCCAGATAGAAGGAAGCAGCTTACGGATCATCAATGAAATGAAGCAGACAACGATTACATTGTCTTAGGCAGTGTACGTTCTCGGAATGGAGGATAATATGGAGACAGGGATTTTACTGGAAAGTGGAACAAATGAATTGGAAATTTTGGAATTTTGTGTAGGAGATAATTATTACGGAATCAATGTAGCGAAAATAAGAGAGATCTTATCCTATCAGACGCCAACTCCGATTCCGAATTCAGATCCAAGGATTGAGGGGATATTTTTGCCTCGCGAGGACATCATTTCCATTAT
>CAMWKN010000442.1 GCA_947174825.1 uncultured Clostridium sp. | reverse complement strand
CATAGGAAACCAGCAAATCTGCTAAATCCTCCTCTGCTCTCACATGACTACTCTTCGACAGATGAATTTCCTCTCTTTCAGCACAGTTTACTCCAGACGGCTCTTTCTTTTCTATTTCTCTATAAAGGCATTCCGACAAATAAATCTTCTGCAGTTTTCCATACTGAGCTGCTTCCCGTACCATTTTCAGCCCCTCTACCACAAAAACAGCCTGCTTTTTCCGAAAACGTGCCTGCTTCTGTAGTTTGACCAGCTCCTTGATCTGTCCATTTGACTCACTGCTAATCAAAGATATTCCTCCTTATCGGTACTGCTTAACCAGCCATTTTCCCATTTTCGATAAATCGGATGTGCGGAACCCACTGGTCTTTTTGCATCCTGGCTTTAACAGAGAGGCAGATTCTGGTTTATTACTCAGACTCCAACAGCAATAACTAATGCTATTCTGATTCATCAGCTTCATCCATTCCTTCGCTGAGCGGAAATCATAACTTCCATTTCCACTGGAATCACAGGCACTAAATTCACTGCAAAATACTGGCAACCCCTTGGAAAGTGCTGTCTTAACTTTATCCCGCAAAAAATCTCCATGGGTGGCTGCATAAAAATGAAAGGCGTACATAATATTTTTCCCTTTCAATGGAGACTTTGCCGCCTCATCCACATCCTGGCTCCAGGTAGGTGTACCAACAATCACCACCGCTTTTTTATTGTACTTCCGAATCACTTTTATCACAGAATTTGCATAGCTTTTAATAGTCTGCCAATTCGTCCCCCCATTCGGTTCGTTGCAAATCTCATATAAAACATTGCCGTAGCTTTTGTACTTCTTTGCTACCTTTTTGAAAAAAGCCTTTGCTTCTTTCTGATGCTTCTTAGGAGATCCGTCATTTAAAATATGCCAGTCAATAATGACATACATTCCCAATTTTTTCCCTGCTTTGACTGCCACATCAATTTTCTTTAATAATTTTTTTCGGCTCTGAGCGTCCGTCACGCAATATCCGTTATAATCCTCTGTGTACATTGCCACACGGAAACAGTTGACACCCCACTCATCCCGCAGATTCTGCAATGCTTTCTCATTAACAAAAGGTTCTCCCACATCCCAGTTAATGCCATGACTGGAAATCCCCCGCAGCTGCACAGTTTTTCCCTGTTTATCCACTAACTTAGTACCACTAACCCGCAGCTTTCCATGCTGTCCGTAAGCAGTCTGGGAATACGCTACTGATTTCGTCTTGCCTGTTAATTTCACAGCAGCACTGCTATGCTTTGCAGTAGAAAGCGGTGTAATGGCTGTGGCAATCAATGCCCATACCAAAAAATATGCGATCCATCGTTTTTTCATTAAATTTTTCATAATTTACCTCCATTTCCGTTACACAAACTGTTCTACCTTGTGAAAGATTTTTTGTAATGCATGTTGATATGTATATTCTGCCTTTACCTTCTGATACCCGGCATAGGCTATTTGTTGTCGCAAATCCTCTCGCTCCAAGTAAAATTCTGCTTTGTCCATCAACTCATCCATGCTTCCAAAACCAATCCATTCTATTCCTTCCTCAAAATATTCCATCAACTCTGGCTGCATATTACTAAACAATACCCCACCTGCTCCCATAATATCCATGCAACGCAAGGGAATACCGGAACGGATACTCCGAATGGAAAGATTTAGATTCAGGGCAGACGCCATAAATACGAGTGGCATCTGATTTCTATAATTCACTCTTCCCCTTTGAATCACATTCTCATTTTCCATGTAACTATCACTATACAACACGGTCTGGTATCGTTCTGCCAGACGACCTATCGCCTCCACCCTCTCCAAGCCGGAAATATTCTTACGCAAAAAATTATCACAAAAAGATTCCCAGTAAGTCATAGAATATCCCGGATCGACGGATAAAACCACATGCTTCTGCAACTGGCTTAGCAAAGCATCATCCGCTACATCCTCCAGCAAATCAATGCCATATAACTGCATCTGCGCACGGCAGATTCCATCCAGATATCCCTTCAAATGTGGTGGTAAATAGGAAATCTGCCGATAAAAATTATCTTCATACAAACTTCCCACAAAGGATATCTCCGCTGAAAAGTTCTTCTGCAATGCTTCCTGCGAAACCTGTGCACGCATCGCATCCAGACGCCCCACATTTACCGCCAATGGCATATGATAGATCTGTGACACACCTTTTTCCCGAAATCGCTCCATTTGAAGCCGATCAATGGTAAAAATAAGATTTGTATTTAATTTTAAAGTATCTGAATACAACGTGTTATGGGGACAATCATAAACCCATGACACATACAACAAATTATGTTCTGCACAAATTCTGGCAATCAGAGGAAAAAAGTTAAACGAAAAGCAGAGATTTATTTTCTCTTTTTTCAGTATTTCCTCAAAACGTTCCGTGAACTGTGGATCTTCATCATAACTTTTCCATTTCAAGTCACATACATATACTTCAATATTGCAATCTATTACATTTAATGCATCCTGTAAATCCGATTGTGAATTACTTCCCCAATCATACAATAAAATCCGTTTTCTGTTTTTCACGATGTGCCCCTTTTTATCTATGCACTCTGATTCATTGCTGCCAGCTTTGCAGTCTGATCCGCTGTAATGATATTCTGCAACAGTTCCGTGATATCTCCGTCCAGAATCTCGCCCAAGCGATGGCTGGTATACTTAATTCGATGATCGGTAACACGCCCCTGTGGAAAATTATAGGTACGAATCTTTTCGGAACGGTCTCCAGTTCCCACCTGGCTCCGTCTCTCTGCTGCCTGTTCACTATTCGCCTTTTCCTGTTCCATATCATAAATCCTGGAGCGCAACACCTTCATTGCCTTATCTTTATTCTTTAATTGGGATTTCTCATCCTGACAGGTCACCACAATTCCGGTAGGAATATGAGTAATCCGCACTGCAGAATCTGTGGTATTGACACATTGCCCACCGTTACCGGATGCACGGTATACATCAATCTTGCAATCATTAGGGTCCACAAACACTTCCACATCTTCAACCTCAGGCATAATCGCCACAGTAGCCGTGGAAGTATGAATACGACCACCGGACTCTGTAGAAGGAATACGCT
>CAMWKN010000441.1 GCA_947174825.1 uncultured Clostridium sp. | reverse complement strand
GTAGCCTAATTGCCTGTGCTTTATCAGTGGCGCTTATTGCAACAGCTATGCCTGCCAATGCGTCAGCAGCAGCAAAACCAGTGAAATTGGCGAAGAAATCCGTAACATTAAAAATTACCAACGAGGATGGAAAGATTTCCTATGGGAAAACTCGGATTAAGTTGAAAACAGCAAAGGGTGTCAAAATAAAGTCCATCAAGTATAAGGTTAAAAACAAAAAGATTGCCAAGGTCAGTAAAAAGGGAGTGGTGACCGCCAAGAAAAAAGGAAAAACGAAGATTAAGGTTGCGGTAAAGTACACCTATAAAAATAAAAAGCATACCAAAAAACTTACTTATACGGTAAAGGTAAAGAAAGTGAATGCAACTACTACAGCTAAGAAAACGGCTAAGCCAGCATCAGTTTCTATTACAAATGCCCCATCAGGGAGTGTTACACCACCATCGTCGACAACGCATGATCCGTCTAAGATTGCGGAGATTCACATGATTCGTAAGAATTATATTACCTATGTGGGAGGCAGTACTGGCATTAATCCAAAGATACTGCCGGAGACGGCTGGGGATTCTCAGGATGTTGAAAATCTATTCCTAGATTATCAATCTAAAAATCCGGACATTGCGGTAGTCAATGAGTATGGTTTGGTAACGGGAAAAAGTGAAGGAGTTACTACGATTGAAATCAAAGCAAAGGATGGAAGTGGCGTGACAGCCAGCGCAACAGTTAAGGTAGTGGCAGATCAGAAGCTTGTAAAATATGTGGATGATTATTATGAAGCTGCCAATGCCCCAATTGTTCAGGAGGTATTGAAGGATCAGGAAGAATCCGGAGTTAGCTGGAGTGCTGTGGGTGAGATGGAGGATACTATTTCAGAGAGAGAGGATGCGATTATCCAGGATGCAGTAGAGCAGGCAGAAGATAATGCTCCAGGAAGTCCACAGGATCAAATTGCAGCTCTTTATCAGACAGCAGAGGATAAGAGTAGCAGAGAGACTAGTGGAATCGGTGCTTTGACTGCTTATGTGGAGGAAATTGATGCTGCCAGTACAGTGGAAGAACTGTTGGAAATTGAGGCAGAGCTTGATCGGAAAGGAATTGCGGGAATTTTTAATACAGTAGCTGATCTATCACAGGAGGATGCCAAGACTTACAAATTATATTTTAATTTGTCAGATTATGCCTTGTCAGAATATTCCTTTAATAGGGAAGATGATGATTTGGATTGGGGCGACGATTTTGGATATGATGACGACTTTGGATATGGCGATGACATGGAATATATCAATTCAGAGGAGGCATTGCAGACCTATGCGGATAGTCTTTTGAAGGCTGCTGGGGAAGATGAAACCCAGAGAAGTGAAAATATTGCAGCACTAAAGGAGATTTTCCAGCAATTTGCGGTAAACTTAAGTTATGATGATCTTTTTGATCAAATAATGGATCTTCCAGAGGAAGATATTTTACAGTTTTTGGAAAATATGGGGATAAATATGATGGTGGATTATAGCCCGGAAGATCTGCAGAAACTGATGGAAAACTGTGATTTATTATCTTATTTAGAAGCAGCAGGATATGGAACAACAGAAAATATCGTGGTAGTAATGCCATCCCAGATGCAGCAGATTGATGCCTGCCTGACAGAGAAGAATTTACCTGCCTTAAAGGAATATGCCAAATATGAAATGTTGAATCAGTATGCAACCTGTCTGTCAGAGGAAATTTATAATAATTATTCACAATTATATAAGGCTGAAAATGGAGAAGCCTATACTGCATATGAAGATTTTGCACTGACAAAGACCAAGGAACTGCTGGAGTGGGAAATCAGCTCTATTTATACAGAGCAATATGAGTCTGAGGAAAAGAAGGAAAAAATTACAGACATGGTGGATAAGATTGCAGAGCAGTATTCAAAGGAAATTGATGCTTGCAGTTGGATGTCTGATGCTACGAAGAAAAATGCGCAGAAAAAATTATCTGCTATTGGAAAGAATGTTTTGTATCCAGATGATTATAGCCCGTATCTCTTAGAAAATGATTTATCGTTAACAGAAGAGGGTGGAAGTCTGCTAGATAATATCATGGTAATTGATGAGGAATATGCGGAGGCAGAGCGTGCAGTTATAGGGGATAAAATGACGAGTCAGGATTGGATGTATTCGCCATTGACCGTAAATGCATTTTATTTGCCAACCGTGAATGGAATTTATATTTGCGCCGGCATGACTGAGAAACCAGTATTTGATTTGAAAAAAAGTGATGCCATGAATTACGGCAGTCTGGGAATGATTATCGCCCATGAGATCAGTCATGCTTTTGATGAGACGGGTGCATTATATGATGAAAACGGTGATGAAAAAAATTGGTGGACTGAGAAAGATGCCAGTCATTATGCAGGTATTCAGAAAAAGTTAGTTGATTATTATAATACCTATTATCTGTTGGCTTTAGAGGATATGCCGCTATTCCAGGATGGAGAGACAACGCTGTCTGAGAATATTGCAGATCTGGCAGGAGTTGCCTGTGTGATGAAATTGGTGGAGGATGACCAGAAGAGCAGAGAAGATTTCTTTATTAGTTTTGCGAATATGTGGGCAGAAGTTGGGACACTGACAGATCCAACATTGGAGGACTTGCTTGTGATTCTTTTTGACGAGCATTCTGTGGCGAAGGTTAGAGTGAATGCAGTGGTATCTATGCTGGATGAATTTTATGAGACCTTTGGTGTGCAGGAGGGTGATGCAATGTATGTAGCGCCAGAGGAACGGATTCGTATTTGGGGATAGAGGAGACTATCCGTCTAATAAAAAGGGCATACTGGTAACAGGAAAGAACCCCCAATAGTTGCCGCTATTGGGGGTTCGATTTTGTGCCATAGTGGATAGTTACTTCTCTTTGTCTACTGGCATTATAACATATGCAGGACAAGCCCGCAAATGTGCGGTTTTTCATGGGGTAAAAGGACTGTTGGAAAAATTAAAAAAATTATGATTAGATACAGTGGATTTAATGAGGAAAGGAGAAAAACTGTTATGGAAGAACTGTATTTAATTATGCGTGATTTTTTGGAGGTTCAGTATCATCAAAATTCTATCCTATGTGTTCTTGATACTTTGGAGGATGCATAC
>CAMWKN010000440.1 GCA_947174825.1 uncultured Clostridium sp. | reverse complement strand
GCCTAAATTTAACTGTTGAATTGACAAAAACGCAAACATCTAATAGAATGCTTTTTGTAATACTAATGAGATGTGTTATATTTGAGGATGTATATGGACTGCGCGGAAAATAACTCGGACAAAGTGTTAATGGCAAATATTACTGGTGATGCGGTCAATGAAAGAAAGGATTGTTTTGCAAAGTGCATTGGCAAATGGAATGAAATTGCAAAGCGATATAAAGAAATGGGCGATTCGGTTGAATGGCTTGGAAGATACGATGTGTACGGTTCAGTCTCGATCCAGCAACAGATGAGCAAATTTGATGTAAAAAAATGGAAAGAGAACGGGACGGATTTTCGACAGGAATGCTTAAGGCATTATTTTGATAAGGTTGATAAGACTTTCCCAGAAAGATTTGATTTGAGTAAGGAGTTTTGTGACTCTGAAGCTCAAAAAGAAGCTGTAATTTTAGCAAAAACAGAGGCCAATGAAGTTGATGTGTACAGATTTCAAGAAAACCGGTTGCTTCTTTATGTGGGACAGGTAAAAAAATCAAATGGGAATCTATGTAAAAATGGAATGCTAGGATATATAATAAATGAAAACAAACGATTATATCTCAGTATGTCTTGGGATTATTCTACAAAAATTTGTAAAACAATAGTTTCTTTAACAGATAAAGAAAGTGTGCTATTAAGTGTAGAAAGAAAACAAGCTGATGATGTTTTTTCCAATGAGATTGCATTTGATAAAATCCTTTTCGATTGTTTGTATAAGAACAGCGAATTTGAAGATGTTGGCAAGGATTTGTGTTTTATTGAGCGCAGTTTATGTGAAAAACGTAAAAACTGTATTTGCAATGAATATAAGAAAAAGTATGACAAAGAACGTAGTGATTTTATGCAACGGAAAAAAGAAAAAGAACGGAGAGAAAGAGACCTTGCTGAAAAAGAAAAGGAACGACGAAATGATAACATAGAACGGGATATGAAAATAATAAATAGCTTTTAAATTCCAGTCTAGACTGGGAATAAACAAGGAGTATGTGATATGAAATTAGTAAAATGGATTGTATTCTGTATTGCGGCTTGTTCTTTGCTTGCTGGGTGCAGAAAGAAAGATGTTGGTGTGTTCATTCCGGCAGGGGTAGAAACACTAGGAGCAGAAGAAGGGTGGACCGTAGAAGTAGCTGAAGAGAGTGTAGGGACGGATGAAGAGACGGAGGTTTTTGCACAAGGAAAAGATCCGTTTGCTGATGTTGTTGTCGCTTCTGCAAGCGACTTTGAGTATGCTCTTACTGATAATCTTGAAGGAGTAAAGCTCATCAAGTATAAAGGAGCGGGTACAAAAGTGGAAATTCTTTCCGAAATTGAAGGAATGCCTGTAATTGAGCTTTGTGAGAAATGTTTTGCGAGAAACAAGGCTCTGACCACGGTTGTTATCCCTGATAGCGTAAAGAAGATAGGCAATGAATTGTTTGAAGAGTGTGAATCATTGCGGTATGTGCGCTTGCCGAAAGACATATCCTATATATCAGCAAATATGTTTAGCGAGTGTAAATCACTTGAAGAATTTGTGCTTCCAAGCTCGATAGAGTGGATAGGAGATTGGGCATTTCAAGGAACCGGTTTAAAATCTATAGTTATTCCAAAATCGGTAGAATTAGGACGAGGTGTATTTTCAGGGTGTGTACAGCTTGTGTATGTCGAATTGCCTGAAGATATGACAGCGTTGTCAAAGCACTTATTTTATGCTTGCAGTTCATTGAAAAAGATAACATTGCCGGAATCCATTACAAGGCTAGAAGACGAATCTTTGCCAGGTGAGTGGCTTACAGAACTAGCAATCCCAAAAAATGTAGTCTATATAGGAAGTATGCGTTTTAAAGCCTTAAAGTCAATTGAGATGCCTGATTCGGTAGAGGTATCTTTCGCTATATTTGCAGACTGCACTTCTTTGGAATATGCGCATCTTTCCGATTCCTTAAAATCTATACCGAGTCGTTGTTTTGAGAATTGTACATCCTTGAAAACAGTAAATTTTCCTGCATCACTTGAAAGTATGGGCGAAAAAGTTTTTAACAATTTGGCTAATCTTGAAAATCTGATTATTCCTGACTCATTGACACGCAAGGTAAAATTTTATAGTTGGGTATTTGAGGAAACAAAACTCCCACTTGCGACACAAGTGCGGTTGCGGAAGCTTGGCTGTGACGAAACGTTTAAAAACTAATAGACCATAACTGACATAGGAGAAGTTGTATTTATGGAAAATTGTAGCAAGCTTAATATGGGCATGTTTACGGTAAAAGCTGTTTCCAAAATTTTTCAGGAACAACCTGAGGATATAACTACGGCGGCATTATCGGAAACGACATATTTGTTTCATGCAAAAGTCAAAATGCCTGTATCTAATAATTGGGAGAATGCAATAATTGAAATACTAGGCAACCCATCGGAATCTTTAAAGAAAAATGTTGAAAGTTGCAAAGAATTTGAATTAAGGCTTTTACCCCAGTCTAATAATAAATTTCAAGTTGTCCCTGACAATATGTAATGAAGGAGAATGAAATGAGAAAGATTGTAAAACCGCTGATTTTTGTAGCAATAATCGGATGTGTAGTATATTCTTGTGGAAAAAAGATCGTCAACAATGCGATTATCGACCATGTACGAGATGAATGTTTTTGGGAAGTGGCTGATGATATTTCTATTGGGGGATTGTTTTATGCCTGTTGTTCTGACGGAAAATGGGAATTTAAACCGTCAAAAACAAAGGCAACGAGATGGGGAGCAGTTACATACACTGGAAAACTAAACGGAAAACCGCTTAAAGTAATGTTCTCCTTGTATCTCATTTCCGGGGACTTTCGTTACACATTGGACGGATTTAGTTTCAATGGTGAGGTGTTTTCTAGGAGCAAGAATCCTGACAAAGTTGAAGCGTTCCCGTATGCCATGTATGCAGAATACCTAAAGAGAATAGACTAATGATAATGTGTATTTTCAGAGGAGACACTATGGCATATCCATATGGTAGATTTTACCTCTCTAGGGGGTGCCCCTGAAGATTTGTCACTCGAGTAACTAAAACGCACGAAGCGTTTGGAGAGAAAAACTGATGAATTGGAGATGCGCACAGTATTGTGC
>CAMWKN010000439.1 GCA_947174825.1 uncultured Clostridium sp. | reverse complement strand
GAATAAAATGTGTTATTCTATTAGTACCGAAAATGATTTGTCAGACAATGATCCAGTTCATGGATCGTAGACAGGAGGGACAAGAGATGGCTACTGGTAGAATTTCAGCAAAACAGCAGGAAATATTGGATTTTATTAAGTCAGAGATTATTAATAAGGGATACCCGCCAGCAGTGCGGGAGATTTGTGAGGCAGTTCATTTAAAGTCTACTTCTTCCGTGCATTCGCATCTGGAGACTTTAGAGAAGAATGGTTTTATTCGCCGGGATCCTACCAAGCCCCGCGCCATTGAGATTATGGACGATGATTTCAATCTGGCACGGCGTGAAGTGGTTAATGTGCCGATGATTGGTGAGATTGCTGCTGGAGAACCGATTTTTGCCGATCAGAATATTGAGGGGTATTTTCCTCTTTTGCCAGAAAATATGCCGACAGGAGAGGCATTTATGCTTCGAGTTCGGGGAGAGAGTATGATTAATGTCGGTATTTATGACGGAGACCAGATTCTGGTTCGGAAGCAGAACACCGCACGGAATGGAGATATTGTAGTTGCGTTAGTGGATGATTCTGCCACGATCAAGACCTTTTATCAAGAGGATGGACATTATCGCTTGCAGCCCGAAAATGACTCTATGGATCCGATTATTGTGGATCACGTGGAAGTGCTGGGGAAACTTGCGGGATTATATCGGACTTATCATTAGAAATTGAATTTTAAGAGGAAAAATATGGAACACATAGCAGAATTGGGCGGAATCGTAACCGGTTTCAATGTTTCAGAGAAATGTATTGATTGTATGTGTGGGAAAAATTTGCTTAAAATTGATAAGTGCTCTCGAAACATTATTTATCAAAAAGCAATTTTCGAGAAAGAAGGTTTATCAAGAAAACTAATTGCAGATGATGAACAGATTTTTGTATATGATTTTTGTACACTTTATGTATTAAGTCAAAAGAATTATGAGTTGCTTGGTAAATGGCAATTAGGCAATGATTTAAGTTCTGATATATGCGGGATTGCAGTTGATAGTGACACAATTTATTGTTCCATCCGGAATGGAAAGATTATTACTCTTGACAGATCGTCGTATCTGGTAAAAGAGTTTATTGTTTCCGAAAGCAGTATGTGGAGCATTAAAATATATAATGATCAATACTTAGTTTGTGGAACAGTAGATGGGAATTTGTTGCTATTGGATAAATCTACTCTTTCCATCGAAAAAAAACTTGTTTTAGGGAAGAAAAATATCGGCAGCTTGTGTATTGATGGAGAAACCTTATATGCTGCAAGTCATGATGGAAAACTTTTCAAAATCGGTATGAGAAACTTTGAAATTAACACATTGATGAAGAATGTGCATAAAAAAATGTTTGTTTGTGCAGGGATATGTGAGGATATGCTGGTAACAGTTTCTTACCCTTGTTCAGAAATTGCCTTTTGGAATAAAAATACATTGGAAAGGATAAAGGTAATTAATATTCCGTTAAAGTTATCAGGGATCACACATATAGAGAATGATTTTATGTATATCTCTTCCCGCAATATCTTAGGAATTGATAGGATTAAATTAATTGAGTAGCGAATTTTCACTTTATCTTTTAATTTTGTACTATTGTTTTGATGTTTTATTTAGTATTCTTTCGATAGACGAAGTAGGATTCAACAAACTGGCACCATAAAAAAATACAAAACTGGCAGTGTTATCACTGTCAGTTTTGTTGTATAGTCGTTTTTAATAAAAGCTTTTATGAATGTTACTTTAGGTATTTATTGGAGTTGATATGTAAGAAATAAATTCCATTAGCATAAATGCTGATGCAGGAATGAGGTAAAATATGATGAAAACGACGAAACAAATGGTGCCAGATCTGGCACCGAAGCGGGAATATCCAGAATGGGAGGAGAAGTCAGTCAAAATCATGACTCCCGGACCAACCCAGGTGGCATCTAATGTCTATCGTGCCAGAAGCTATGCGACATGCAATCCGGATCTGGATCCCCGATTTTATGATTTCTATCGGGAGACTTGTGAACTGTGTGCCTCTTTGCTGGATACCACGAATACCGTGTATATTTTAGGCGGAGAGGGGATTCTGGGACTGGAGGCTGCCTGTGCTTCTCTGACCGAACCGGGAGACAGAGTTCTGGTAATTGATAATGGAATCTTTGGCAAGGGATTTGCCGACTTTGTCCGTTTGTACGAGGGAGAGACGGTACTGTTTACTGCGGATTATCATAATCCGGTGTCTGTAAATGCATTACGAGAATATCTGGAACGAGATCATGATTTTAAGTATGCCACATTGGTACATAGCGATACTCCCAGCGGAGTGTTGAATCCAGTAGAAGAGTTGTGTCCGCTTTTGAAATCCTACGGTATTTTGACAGTGGTGGACAGTGTGACTGGCATGTTTGCCGATGAACTCCATGTGGATCAGGCGCAGATGGATATTGTCTGTGGAGGTTCTCAGAAAGCCTTGTCGGCACCGCCGGGGTTGACTATGGTGGCGATTAGTGAAGATGCCTTTGCTGCCATGCATGAAAGACAGACGCCGATTCGTTCTTTTTATGCCAATCTTCTTACCTTTGAAAATTATTATGAAAATCAATGGTTTCCTTATACTATGCCCATCAGTGATATCTATGGTCTCCGTGCTGCATTGGAAAATGTTAAGGCAGATCCGGGACAGGTTCAGAGACATGTTTTTCTGGCAAAAGCGGTTCGGGAGACTTTACAGGAGGCAGGCTTGTCACTGTATTTGGAATCAGGTTTTGCCTCTTCGGTTACGGTATTTTATGTGCCGGATGGATTGACAGATCGCCAGATTTTAGATGGTATGATGCAGAACTACAACATTATGATTGCCGGATGTTTCGATATTCTGGCAGGTAAAGTATTGCGCATTGGGCATATGGGAAATAATGCTAATGTACCGGATCTGGCAGATACCATGGAGGCTTTGCAGGGAACGCTGGAAGAGTTGGGATTTGCTGTGTTGTGTGATATGAAGACTGAGTTTATGTCACGATGTTAGTATCTATAACAATAAAGCATAGGAAGGTATTTGGTATAGGCATTTGATGTTCGACGGGCAGCGTGATATATTGTTAATTAAAGGAAATCTATTAAAT
>CAMWKN010000438.1 GCA_947174825.1 uncultured Clostridium sp. | reverse complement strand
GATAGGAATTTCGCTTCATCCACACTATGAGTAATGAAAAAGAAGTTCTTAGGTGTCTCCATCCAAATCCTCTGTAATTCTTCCCGCAGGCGGTTAGAAGTCTGTTTATCCAGTGCCGAAAACGGCTCATCCATCAATAAAATCTGTGAATCCATAGTCAAGGCTCTTGCTAAAGCAGTACGCTGCCTCATACCACCGGAAATCTGATGGATGGGATAATCCCGATACTCCCACAAATTCACCATTTTGAGATACTTCTCCGCTTTCGCTTCCTGCTCTTCCTTGGATACACCGTTTAACTGCATGCCAAACTTCACATTATCTATCACATTAAGCCATGGATACAGCCCATGCTCCTGGAACATAACTGTCCGATCCGCCCCTGGTCCGGTTACGGCTTGTCCATTCAAAAGAATTTCCCCACTGCTTGGCTGATCCAATCCAGCTACCATATTTAACAATGTACTCTTGCCACAGCCGGAACGACCTACGATACTGACAAATTCTCCATCCTGTATCTCAAAATCTATATTCTCCAATGTGGGCATATCCGCACTGTCGAAATGTTTACAAAGATTTTTCATCACTAACGACATATTTTCCCTCATTTCTTATTTATCCGCAAACAGACTGTCAGCCTCTGGTATCTCATTAATAAACTTCTGCTCTTTACTGATCTTTGCAAAACCATCAATGGATTCCTTGCTATATTCTGTGCTCACATCTATACGGGTAAAGGCATCCTTAATAATAGAATCACTCAGAGATTTACCGGTAGCATCGTCTAATTCCTTGTTAATAACCTGTAAAGCATTTTCTTGGTCGTCATTGATTGCCTTGGTGGCATCTTCGTGTGCCTTTAAGAATTTCTCCACAATATCCGGATGTTTTTCCCTAAATTCTTTACGCACTACTACCACTGCCACATCATACTTACCTTCCAGATAGATCTGGTCATAATCCAACAACATCTTGGAACCTTCCTCTAACAATCTGGCTCCCCATGGCTCTGGCACCAATGCAGCATCCACATCACCACGTTCGATCGTATTGGAAACATCTGCATTCTCTACCGCACTGACAGTAACATCTCCCCCCTCCGTTGTCGGTTTCATATCATTTTCACTTAGCAGCTGCAAAAGGCATAAATGCTGTGTATTACCAATCTGCGGGATGGATACTTTCTTGCCGGATAACTGAGAAATATCCGTAATATCAGAATCCTTGCCGGTAATCAGAATGGCGCCCCCCTTAGTAACACCAGACAAAATCTGTACATCTCCCCGGGATTTCACATTAGCCGTGATTGCCGGAACCGGTCCAATGTATCCGATATCAATATCCCCGGCAAATAAAGCTTCCACTTCTGCCGGTCCTGCATTAAAAGCATTCCATTTTACGGCTACATCTTGCCCGAAACTTTCCTCCAAGGTTCCATTTGCCTTGAGATATAACGCTTGTGCATGGGTTACATTATTAAAATAACCGATGTTTACTTTGGAACCATCCTCATTTTTTCTAGTACCGCACCCTGCCAGACTGACAGTCAATGCCATAACAGCTACTGCTGCAATTCCTTTTTTCCAGAATTTTTTCATACCCATATTGTGATCCTCCTTTGTGGGCAGTCAATGCATCACAATATGCACTACCCACTATACATATCGAAATAATTTATATTTTCACTACTAGTGTATCAAAAAATAATAGAATCATCCCGATAAAATTTGTAAACGTTTTCAAGTATATTGTATTCCAATTTATGGCATTTTTGTGGTATACTATCAATATTCAAAAAAATTTATAATAAGGGCGTTGGAAAATTTTACCTTGATCCGCAAGAACTATTTTGCAATTTGGTAACCGATAAATCTGTAAGCCCATATAAATCAATAACCTACGTAAATGAAAACGTTTTCAACCAAACAAATACGAGCCTGCGTGATAACACCTTTCTCTTTCTTAATACCAAGTATTCGGAACAAAACAGATACTATAAGCATAGATGCCTTGTAGTAGAACGGAGGAAATCATGTCATTAAAAAAGATAGCGAAACTTGCTGGAACTTCTATTGCTACTGTATCACGGGTATTAAACCACCCGGAACACAAATGTAACGATCCAAAATTACAGAAACGAATCTGGGATCTGGCGGACGAACTCCATTATACTCCAAATACCACTGCCCGTGATTTGCGCAGTGGAGGCAAAACACAGGCAGCTCCCACTACCGTTGACGTATTTTTAACCCGCTTTCATTCCATTGAAAATGATGCCTTTTTCATGGAATTATTCCAGATTATTAAAGAAGAAATTCTGGCAAACGGTTGTGTTTTTGGTCAGTTATTAACCCATATTGACATTCCTGATCTTGGAAAAGCAGACACGGAATCCAGGCACATCCCTTACAAATCTTCTACTAAAGTACAACAGGAAAGCAGTCCGGTATCAATGGCATGGATTACCTCCAAAGCAAACACCGGACTGGTCATTCTGGGAAAATGCCAGGAAAATCTAATCCCGCTTCTAAAAAAAAGATATCCCTGTATTGTGGGCATTGATCGAAATCCTACAGACTATCTCTATGATGAAATTTTTTGTAATGGCACCTCTGCCACAGAGCAGGCAATGGAATATCTGATTTCTCTGAATCACAAAAATATCGCCTACATTGGCGACTGCAATTATGAATCTCGCTATATCGGGTATTATCAGACCATGCTGAATCACAAATTCCCCATTGGCTATGATAATATCTATCCCACCGATCAGACCAAAGAGCAGGGATACCAGACCATGCTGCAGATTCTGGCAAAACCGGAGCGCCCTTCTGCTATTTTCTGTGCCAATGACACCACCGCTCTGGGAGTTCTGGAAGCACTAAAAAAGAAGAGGCATAAAGGCTATGCCCCTTCCGTAATCTCCATTGATGATATCGAAGCTGCGAAACACTCCTCGCCCATGTTGACCACCATCTCCATCCCCAAACAGGAAATGGGGCATCTGGCGCTGACTACTTTGCTAGATCGGCTGGCAGGACATCACCAGGAAAATATCCGCATTGAACTGCCCTGCCATCTGGTCATACGAGAAAGCTGTGAATATTATTACTAATACCGTATTAACTATACC
>CAMWKN010000437.1 GCA_947174825.1 uncultured Clostridium sp. | reverse complement strand
GTGCAAGATCGAGATGAAACGCTTGAATGGTTTGGAGGATACAATTAATCCCCAGCAGCTATTGTTTGGAATTAATCAGGGTGGAACCTTTGAAGATATTCGAATTAGCCATGCCAAGCAGATTGCAGAAATGGATCTGGATGGATACGCATTAGGTGGATTGGCAGTGGGAGAATCCCATGAGGAGATGTATCGTATTTTGGACGAAACCATTCCTTATCTTCCAGAGGATAAACCAACTTATCTAATGGGAGTTGGTACGCCGGCAAATATTCTGGAGGCTGTGGAGCGCGGTGTTGATTTTTTTGATTGTGTTTATCCTGCCAGAAACGGCAGGCATGGACATGCCTATACCAATCATGGTAAGATGAATCTTGCCAATGCAAAATATGAACTGGACGACAGACCTTTGGATGAGAGCTGTGATTGTCCTGTGTGCAGGCATTATAGCAGAGCTTATATCAGACATTTGTTGAAAGCCAAGGAAATGTTAGGGATGCGTCTGATGGTTACACATAACCTGTATTTTTATAACAATATGATGGAGGAAATCCGTGACGCTATTGAAGAAGGGCGTTATCAGGAATATAAAAAGCAAAAATTGCAACAATTTGAGGAGGAAACAAAATGATTGTATTATTAGCAAAAAGTGGAGCTGGTGCAGCAGGAGGTAATGCCGGTCAGGGAGGTCTGATTACGATGATTCTGTTGTATGCGATAATTTTCGGAGTTTTCTGGTATTTTGTAATCCGACCACAGAACAAACAGAGAAAAGAGCATGATGCCTTGTTGACAACCTTGGAGGTAGGAGACAGTATTCTCACCACCAGCGGATTTTTTGGTGTTGTGATTGATATTACGGATGAGATTGTTATTGTGGAATTTGGCAGCAACAAAAACTGCAGGATTCCTATGAAGAAAGAAAATATTGTGGAGATTGACAAACAGAGTGGGGAATAAAGGTAGCAATCCCCAGCATCATACAATATCAAGCAGAAATAGGCAGGAGGTATTGCAAAGGATATGGAAATCCATTTGCAATACCTCCTTTTTCTTTTACTGTCTTTGGAGTAATAATTTTGTAAACACTGTATAAACATATAGTAAGAGAATGAAACGTGCAGGGAAACAGAAGTCGTTTCGATTGATGTGGGGGATTTTATGAAAAAAAATAGTTTTGTCATGTTTTTGCTGATATGGGGCGGAATGTATCTGTTGTCCGCCGTATTGCTGGCAATATTAGCGGCAGTTTTATGGAAAATGCATGCGGATAGCGGAGTGGTCAGCGGTACAATTGTGGCAGTCTATGTGGTGGTTTCCTTCCTGGGAGGCTTTCTAATCGGAGGATTTCGTGGGAAACAGAAGATGTTTTGGGGATGTGCCATAGGACTTTGCTATTTTATATTGCTTTTGCTGGCAGGGATCTGGTTGATGGGAACGACGATTTCCGGAAATTCATGGATATTTAGCGGCTGTATGGTCTGCGCAGTGACTGGAATGCTGGGAGGAATGTTGGCTCCTGCCCGGAAAAAGGGATAATTTGCGCGTTTATTAACATAATTTAAAATAAAAGAAAAAAATTTGTAACAAACTTTTTGCATAGTATGTTATGATAGAAATACATGCAAATGAAAGATTAACTTGGAGGGGCGATTATGAGTTTACACAAGGGAAAAGATGATTTGGATTCCGGGGGACGGATCGGATTCACCCACAAAAAGGAGAATCCATCAAATAGATGGAAGCTGATCATAATAAACATTGCATTAGGGTTGGTTATTGTCATTATTGCGTTAACAGTCAAAGCAGTTGTATTGGATCGTAAGCCGGATAAGAATCAGGGAAAGAATTTGACAGACCCTGTAGCAGCTACAGCGGCACCTGTTGATACGCCTGCAGCAGTAGAAGTGCCAGAGCCCCAGGGGGCGGAAAAATGGCTCCGGAAAGATTTAGATCCAAACAAGCCTATGGTGGCTTTAACCTTTGATGATGGTCCTTATTCCAAGGTAACCAGAAAGATTTTGAAAACGCTGAAAAAGACGGATAGCCGTGCAACCTTTTTTGTGGTAGGAAATCGGGTGGAGGATTTTGCGGAAACCTTGAAAATGACATATGATCAAGGGAATCAGATTGCCAGTCACACCTATGACCATGCTGATTTAAGCAAAATGAGCGCAAAGCAGATCAAGAAAGAAATCGATAAGACGAATAAAGAGGTTTCAAAAGTCATTGGCTGTGATACGACAGCCTTAAGACCACCGTATGGTAATGTGAGTCAAAAGATGCGCAAGACAGTACCCGTCCCTATGTTTTATTGGAGTCTGGACAGTGAGGATTGGAAGAGCCGGAATGTGGACTCTATATTAAAGAAATGCAAGTCGGTGGAAGATGGGGATATTATTTTGATGCATGATCTATATCCTACTACGGCAAAGGCGGCGGAGAAATTAGTGCCTAAGCTGGTCAAGAAAGGATTCCAACTGGTGACTATTGATGAATTAATGTATTATAAAGGGATTAAAGGAAAAGCTGGTAAAGTATATTATAGTGGTCGTTGAGTTAAAATAGGGATGTAGGAAAGAGCATAGCGATATGCTCTTTTCTGTTTTATAGGAAAATATGCATAAAATAGTGGTATGTAAGCCATAGAGTATACTTTTTTTTGCATCTTTTTTGCATATGGATAGAAAATTCTTGCAAAGGTATCCATACTTGTGTTATAATGGCGTTTGGTGTGGTATGTCAAAAACACCCCAAAGTTCTATGATTAAAGGAGAAAACTAAGATGAAGAACAAGAAAAAAGGGATATTGCATCTGTTTGTGATATTTGCAATTATCGGATTATGTGCTTATACTACATTAGTTGGTTTTAATAAAGCACACATAGGTAGTGCAAGAAATATCAAACTAGGTCTGGATCTGGCGGGTGGTGTCAGTATCACATATGAAGTGGTAGGGGACAAGCCAACTGCAGAACAGTTAGCAGATACAGTTACCATGATGCAGAAGCGTGCAGACGTTCACAGTACAGATTCACAGGTGGTAACAGATGAAAAAGGGCGTATCGAGATTGATATTCCGGGTGTTTCTGATGCAGAGGAAGTTTTAGCTGATTTAGGTAAAGAAGGTTCTCTGGAT
>CAMWKN010000436.1 GCA_947174825.1 uncultured Clostridium sp. | reverse complement strand
GCTGATTTTCTCTGTGGCGCACTTCTTCTTATCTTGTGGTCTTGGCGTCCTGCTTCCTTTCCACTCTGGCCTTCACCGCTGTCGTGCTGTTTTCGTCAAATCTTGAATTTGCTCATTTATAGCCATCTACAAAGGAATGGATGGTTGATTCAAAAACATGAAGTGATATTCCTTGATTTTGAAAATAAAGATTGAAAATAGGCAGAATTTGAGTTATAATGTAGAATACTGGCTATAAGCGGGCTGCCTAAAGGAGTATTGCCATATGAAAATTAGCTATAAAAAACTATGGGTTATGCTTATTGAAAAGGACATTACAAAGGCGCAGTTTAAAAAAGATTTAGGTTTTTCGCCAGGAACAATGAGTAAACTCAATAAGGGTGAGGAAGTTTCTATGTCAGTGCTTCTCAAAATATGTGAGTATCTCAATTGTGATATTGGGGATATTTGCCATATTGTTAAACAGCTGAAATCATAGTAGTTTGTTGTAAAATCAAGATAAATGAGGGCATATACCTGTGGCTAAACAGAACAATAAAGATACTTTCTTAAAATGGGCCATTTCAGTTCTTCCCGCCCAAAGGATTAAGTGGATAGAGGAAAATATATTAAAGATAGAGCAATTTGCTATTGCTTCTAAGTTAATATCTGAATCAATATTTGATATTAGTGATGTAACCGAACTGGAAACTATTTATCGAGCTATTGAGAAAAATAAAATCTTCCAAATAAAAAACAGAAAACTCATCAAAAATATAGAGAGTGATTGGCAAACGTATATACAATATTGCTCTCAGACGTTAGAGGGAACAAAACAAGCAGCTAAGCTAGAATCGTCTGTGTTTGAACCTTTGTTAGGGCCCGTGAGCACTGCTGCCACCTCGACAGAATCGAAAACAACACCTAAAAATATCTTGGTCAGCACCTCTGCCTCAGCTACTTGCGAAACTGAATTCTATGATTATTTGCAGAATAAGACCAAACTTGCAGACAGAACTTGTATCTCTTATGTCTCATCTATCAGGAGTGCAGAGCGTTATGCCGTAGATAATGGTTATATATCCTGTTCACTGTTCAACGAGGATAAAGAAACAATTGTCGCAACAGCAACAGAATTGTATGGCGATTCTAATTTTATCAAACTCAACGAACAACAGCATAATCGTTTCAGCGCTGCCATTAACAAATTGCTGGAATTTATAGGGGCAGAGGTCCCTAAAAAAGCAGTTGTGCACACGGGATATAACAATAATGTTCAAACTTCTGGTTCTATAGAGATATGCAATGGAATAACTGCAATATTAGAAAAACATTATGAATATGGGTTCAAATTTGACTCTATCCGGGAGCTTATGCGCTTTCGGCAGTTTGCAGATGCAATGGGAATTACACTCCCGGAAACGGATGAAACATTGAAAACTTCCATTTTATCTGCGGGTACTGTGATTGATGGGAAGATTTACTGCAAAAATGACGATATGCCGCAGGCACTTCGCTGCATTATTGACAATATTTTTTCCTCTGGCGCAGGTGTAATTTACTATGAAAGTCTGTTTGAAAACGAGCAGGAATGGATGGAGGCCCATGTAATTATTTCTCCTGAAATGCTCAAGGAGTATCTTCAGAAAACCATCACAGGGTATTCCTTCTCTAAAAGGTTTATGATTAAAGGGCACAGATGCTCCGAAAGGGAGGCCGTTACTGACGAGTTGAAACGAATTTGGGGAGTACACCCATTAGAAAGCGTCTACAACCTACATGATCGTCTGCCATATATTCCACTGGGAAATATATGGCGTGTGATATCGGGAAATGAGCTTTTTGTTCGGACCTCTGAAAGTGAATACCTCTTTATTGACCGATTTCGCATCACGGCAGACGAGGAAAAAGATGTTCTGGACTTTGTAGACAATGCCTGCTTGGAAAACGGTTTTGCTTCTCTCAGCGATGTTCCTTTGGGTGGTATAGAAGAAGAAAACTATGAATTAACGCGGAGCGCGATATATAATGCAATTTACAAAAGAGTGTTGTTCGGAAAATATCATCTGAACGGGAAAATCCTCACCAAGGAAAAATCTGATTTGGATGCTGTTATGCTGTTAAAGCAGTACATAAAAGGTAAAGAAGAATGCACTTTCGATGAAATTTCCAACAAAGTGGAAGAACTGACTGGCAGTATAAATCGCCAGTACGCATTCCAAGCGCTTTATGACGATATGGTGCGGGTGAGTAAAAAACGTTTTGTAGCAGATCAGTTCGTGAATTTTTCTATAGACGAGATCGACGCTTTGTTGGCAGAATTTATTACAAATAACTTTCGGGCGATTCAAGATGTGACTACCTTTGCCATGTTTCCACTTTGTGGGCAAAGTTGGAACCATTATCTGCTGGAAAGCTTTTGCTATAAGTATAGCAGGAAATATAGCCTTCATGTGATTCATTTTAACGATAAAAATGTCGGGATAATCGCAGAAAAGGATTTCAATAAGAAATATGATGAAATGCTTGCCATTGCCCTTGCAAGAACCGATGTGAAGTTGACACCGGAGACGATTGCCCAGCATCTATATGCTACTGGATATATGGCAAAGAGGACATACTCTAAGCTGGATGAAATTGCACAGCAGGCTTCAAATTTGCGGAAAGAGAGGTGATTGTATGTATTCCTATACTTTTGATCCGGGAACAGGCGGAATCATACTGAATTCAACTCCTACCAATTTTTCCAAGGAACCGAGGCCGGTTTACGCTGCGGAGTTAGATATTCTGGGATTTGATAAATTTTGGGATTATGACAAACAGAATGATGTGCCCTATATGTGGGCAGAGTCTAACATCTACTGGTATAGAGGCGTTCAAATAGCTAAGATAAAAGGCGGCGACCTTTATACCGCACCAGAAGTTCAGCCTGTCAAAGATGAAAACGGATCGGTAGTTTTTGGCGGGGAAAGTGGTGTTAAGCTAGAACAAATCAATATAGATGCCATGTGCGCCCTTAACGAAGACCTGCTCACTGTTATAGAGGATTCAACCGTTAAGAAAATCGTCAAAGAATATGAAAAATTCAAGAACAAATTGGATATTTTTCATGTGGCTTTCTCTGGAGGCAAGGACAGTGCGGTATTGCTGGATCTTGTAAAAAAGGC
>CAMWKN010000435.1 GCA_947174825.1 uncultured Clostridium sp. | reverse complement strand
TATCCAGGGAGGGTATCATGAAAAAAATATTAATTGCAGAAGACGATACGAAAATCAATGAAATGATACGAACCAGCCTGACACAGGCTGGTTATTCCTGTGTCAGCGCCTACTCTGGTACAGAGGCAACTCTGCTGTTTGACCATACAGAAAACTTTGATTTAGTAATACTGGATCTAATGCTTCCCGGCATCCCCGGACAGGATGTCCTGCAGGAACTAAGAAAAACCAGTAATATCCCAGTCATTGTATTGTCTGCCAAAGATGAACTGGACACCAAGGTCGATCTCCTCACTCTGGGGGCCAATGATTATATGACCAAACCCTTTGACCTCAAAGAACTGGAAACGAGGGTTATGGTGCAGTTAAGAAACACAGGAGCCAATGCAGAAGAAAACAACGACCTGACTTACAAAGACCTGCGCCTGGACAAAACAAAAAAACAATTCTCTGTATGCGGCACACCTGTCCCATTAACTGCCCACGAACTTCGCATCATGGAACTGTTTCTAAGCTATCCGGAACGGGTATTTTCCAAAGGAGAAATCTATGAAAATGCCTGGGAGGAATATTATATGGGCGAAGATAAAACCATTAACGTGCATATCAGCAACATTCGTGCCAAAATCAAGAAAATCACCGACAGGGAATATATTGAAACCATCTGGGGACTGGGATTCCGCTTATTATAAATCATATCATCCCTCCCTTTATTTCTGTTACCATTTACATTCGATTTTTTGACAGGATCATTTTCTATTATCCATGACAAAATCGACAGTGAATGGTAACTTATTCTTAAACTTTTCTTTAAACTTTATTGACGATTATTTTATCTTTCCCTGGTATCCTAATCGCATAGGCAAGACTTAAAGTCTTGAAGTACCACAAGGAGCGGAGACGCTCCCAGAATGGAGGATTATATGGAATATATTGTAAAAACCCAAAACCTGACCAAACAATTTGGCAACAACAAAGCAGTAAATGATGTAACCCTGCACATCAAACGGGGCGAAATTTATGGATTTATCGGCAGAAACGGTGCTGGAAAAACCACCTTCATGAAAATGATCAGCGGGCTTTCCACCCCCACATCCGGCAATATCGACCTGTTTGGCAAAAGCGGCAAAAATGCTGCGATACACTACAGCCGTATTGGCAATCTGATCGAGCAGCCGGGAGTATATGATGGCATGACCGCCAAGGATAACATTCATCTAAAATGTCTGGCGCTGGGCATCCACCAGCCAGGATACGAAAAAGAACTGCTGGAAACCGTAGGCTTAAAGGATGTAGGCAAGAAAAAGGTAAAACAATTTTCCCTGGGCATGAAACAACGCCTGGGAATTGCCCTGGCATTAACGGGAAAGCCAGATCTGCTCATATTAGACGAACCGGTAAACGGACTGGATCCCCAGGGATTTGCAGAGGTGCGAGCCCTGCTGCTCAAACTCAAGGCAGAGAAAAATATGACCATTCTGATTTCCAGCCACATTCTGGAAGAACTATACAAAATAGCCGACACTTTCGGCATCATCCACAAGGGTTCCCTCATACAGGAACTGACCAAAGAGGAACTGGATGCCAAATGTAATGTCTACACAGAAATCCGAACCCAGGATGTATCCCTTGCCTGCCCCATCATTGAACGCATGGGATATCCGGATTACCAGGTTACCGACCAGGATACCATCTGCATCTATGGACTGACACAAGGTGCCGGTGAATTAAATATTGAACTGGCAAAAGCCGGATGTCGGATTAATTCCATCCAGGCAGTCCAGAATAAACTGGAAGATTATTTTCTGTCATTAACCAGTGACCAATAAAGCCATTTACCTGGCAACTGACATTGTCAGAAGTCTTTTGGATTTTTCAGTTAATGGAGCATTCTATTACAAACACTATTCTAAAAAAAGAAACGAGGGATATTTATGTTAAATTTAATTCGTATGAACTTATACCGCATGATCAAAACAAAAAGCTTGTACATTTTATTAATCTGCTCCCTGGCATTCTGTCTGATGTCCTGTTATATGGACCAGGCTGATTTTGTGGAAATGCATGTGGGAGAAACAGAAACGATAACGGAAGATACGTCATCAGAGGATAAAACAGATTCCATAAGTGAAAAAACATCGCCGGAGAATGAGGGAACAAAATCTATAAATGAAAATACGGGATCAAATGGTATTACCATAGAAAAAGCTGATGAAATTGATCCCGAAGAGGGAAGTTTTGGTATCGCTGTCCAGACACCAGAGAAAACTGACGGAAAAAATCCGGTTTTCCTGGAATACTTTCATGCCCATCTGGCATCCGGCATGCTGCTGCTCTTTTTGATTATTGGCAGCGCCCTATATGTCAATGGAGAATCCAAATGTGGTTTCATCAAAAATATTGCCGGACAAACCAGGCATAAATCATACATCTATATTGCAAAAATAATTGCTCTGGCAATCTATGCCGCTTTTTCCATGCTTGCCTATGAACTGGTTCACTATATTGGACTGAAACTATTCTTGCCTTACAAGCTCTCATTTGGAACAGAATACCTTGACCAAAGCGCAAAATTACTACTGGTAACTTTCCTGCTATATATGGCATTTGTATCAGCGATCGCCTTATTAGTTACACTATCCCACAGCACATCGTTAGGTATTACGGTGGGCATTCTGGTCGATTGCGGATTTCTGCTTCTATTTATCCCCTACCTGGAAAAACTATTCCATGTTAAAATAATGAAGTACCTGATTACCACCAATATGCAGCAGCTGCTTCTAGGTGCCTCTAACAAGTGCATCTGGCAAAGCATCTATGTGGGCGGAATATTCCTACTGATTTATCTGCTGTGCGGCACTGTTTATTTTACCAAAAAGGATGTTGTATAAAATGCAAATTATATTCTGTGTATTATTCATCGGTGTACTGATCCGATATTTGATGTACCGGCGGCAAGTCCAAGAGATTTGCCGCCAATTGGAGTTTCTGCAACAGGAAACCACCAACAAAAGGCTGCAAACTGACCTATCCAGCCAGGACATTGTCAAACTGATCGTCCAGATCAACAACCTCCTGGACAAACAGGAAAAGAAAGAAATTGAAATCCGAAAAAAAGAAAACCATCTCAAAGAAACCATTGCCAATA
>CAMWKN010000434.1 GCA_947174825.1 uncultured Clostridium sp. | reverse complement strand
ATAATAAACTATATGTCCGGTAAATCGCTTCCGGTTCGATTGAAATATCATCATCCATAAATAAAAAATGGGTATACTGCCGCTTCTCCTGATCCTTCAAAGCCTCCAGTAATGCACGGGTAAATCCGCTGGCACCACCTGCATTCTTATTGGGATAGCAACGAACATACTCCCCATTGATGGTTTCATAAGGTAAAGTATTTCCATTATCTGATACATACACATGTAAGTGGCCATATAATGCCGATTCCGGCTGGTCAAAAAAGGTACTTTGAAGATTTTGCAAAGTCTTTCTGATATATTCCTCTCTTTTAAAGGTACAAATTCCCACAGCAATAGAAACCTCTCTGCTTTTGGATTGACTGGTTTCAAACCTGGCATTCTTCAGATAAGTCCGTTCGGCTGTTTCTACTTCCACATAAAGGATTCCATCTTGTATCTCTCCCGGAACAGAAATTCTGATTTCCTGACAGTCAGATGATTGATATTCCTGCTGTTTTATTTCCCTGCGAATAATCTGCTGATCCTGTAGCACAGCCTGATACAGGCGAATCATTCCTACACCTTTGACCTCTGCACAAAAAGTAATGTCAGACACTTTCGTATAATACATCCATTTTCCAATAGAAAAACTATTAAAGTACGTAAAAAAGGAGTAGTTTCCTTCTCCTTCCATGGAAATTCCCTGCTCCTCTACATCAAAAGCCCCTTGCTCTTTTCTGATATATAATTCACTTTCTGTACAAATATCTTCCTTCGGAAAAATAAAATGTTGCAAAATCATAAAATCCTCCATTACTTCTTCTGCATGCTTGCCATATAGGCATCACATACTTCATCTACCTCACCGATCTGCATAACGTCCCCTTTATTAATCCACACCGCATGATCACATAGTTTACGGACCTGGTCAATAGAATGAGATACGAACAATAAAGTAGTACCACCACTGAGCATCTTGTCCATACGAGCCAGACATTTCTGTTGGAATGCATAATCCCCCACTGCCAAGATCTCATCCACCACTAAAATATCAGGATCAACGATAGTCGCCACCGCAAAACCCAATCTGGCACGCATACCAGAAGAAAAGTTCTTAACTGGAGAATCCAGAAAATCATGTAATTCTGCAAATTCCACAATCTCGTCAAAATGCTCCCGCATAAATGCCATAGAATGCCCCAGAATGGTCCCATTCAGATAAATATTCTCTCTGGCTGTCAGATTCATATCAAATCCAGCTCCCAATTCCAGCAATGGAGAAATCTTGCCTCTGATCTGTACATGCCCTTTATAGGGTTTCAAAATACCACAAATTGCCTTTAATAAGGTAGACTTACCAGACCCATTGCTACCTACCAGAGCCCAGGCTTCTCCTCTTTTAATCTGAAAAGATGCGTCTTTTACCGCTAAAAATTCCTGAAACAGTAACTCCTTTTTCAGAAATTTAATCACATATTCTTTGAGATTATCGATCTTCTCTGATGCCAGATTAAATCGTATTGTCACATCATTTACACTAATTACTACATCATTCTCTGTTTCCAACTTTTCTCCTCCATATAGATCGTATCCTTGTCTCCATCAAATATACAAAATAAACCGATCCTGTCTCCTGGCAAACACCCAGACGCCAACCAATAACACCAATAACGCATCAATACATCCATACAATACCATATGTACATCTGGCCAAACACCATACAAGGTCAAGCAACGCAACTGTGTAACGTAAGCATACATGGGATTAAGGTGTACCACTATCCAGTGAAGACGTTCCGGCAAACTTTCCACCGGATAAAACATTGGTGTCAGATACAACCAAGCCGTGGTTACCGCATTATATATATATTGAATATCCCGAAAAAACACATTGTAAGCACTTAAAAACATACCTAAACCTATATTAAATACAAATAACTGAAATACAACAAAAGGAAACAATAACAAATACCACGAAAAATGTCCATGGGTAAAGAGCATTACAATAAGCAAAGCCCCAAATGAAAATATACAGTCAATTAACCCACTGGTAATCTTTGATACAACAAAAACATATTTCGGCAGATAGGTTTTCTTGATCAAAGCGGCATTCCCTACGATTGCCCCCATGGATTGATGTGTCGATTGATTCATATAATTAAATAATACCTGTCCGCTCATAAGATACACTGGATAATTAGGTATACTTTCTCTCTTGAACATCTGTGAGAACACGACCGCCATAATCGTCATAATAAACAGTGGATTTAATATGCTCCATAAATATCCCAAAATACTACGTCTATATTTTAATTTCAGATCTCGAAGCACCAACTGCCCCATCAGATCCTTATATTGTATAAACCCCTTGATTCTCGCTATTAATAATTGCATAATAATTCCTCATTTCCTCAGCATTGCTCTATAGAAAGGCTTATCTAGTATACCACTGCCCTATTTCTCATGTCAATTTCCTCCTAACCAACCAGCTGGCTAACAGACAAAGCTTATAATTACTACGCCGCAGAAGATCCACTGCCCGGTTAACATTTGCCTCATATACCTCTGGATATTCTTTCCGAATCTGATTTTCCAAAATACGGATTCTTGCCTTACATTTTGAAGCAGAAGAAAAGCTCAGATAAATTTTAATCTGGCTCGCCACCAGTTTTGCTGCTCCCTTCGCCAGATACCGGCATAACGCTGCCTGCCTGTCCGCTTCGTCTCTGGAGCCACGTTTCCACACAGATACCGTAAGTTCCCGCTGCATTTTATATGCTTCCAAAATTCTTCCCAATACCCTCTCATGATGGCTGCAATTTTTCTGCATATTCCGCAGATTCATACTCTGTCCATCCATTCCCAAACGATATTGATAGACAGATTGCTCTAAAAACGAAATAGACTGGATATAAGGGATTGGCAATAATACATATTCTGCATCCACATAAAAACAATGATGATCGATGGATGGCATATATTTTTGAATCAATTGCGTCCGATAAGTCATTGCGTGCATATTAACATATATTTGATCACTAACTTCTGTAAAAGGATATATTTTTTGATAGCGAATTCCCTCAAAATCACATGTAATCCTTTTCATCGCCTTCCCCGTACGATGTTCCACCCAGTCATACGGCGTACAGACAATATCTACTTTATCA
>CAMWKN010000433.1 GCA_947174825.1 uncultured Clostridium sp. | reverse complement strand
CGCTCAGCTGGAGCGACGGTAATACCCTTATCCCGGTCAACAGCTGCCTGCTTGCCTCTGCCAAAGAATCCAACGTGATCGGGCAGATCCGGAACTTTGACAAAAGAAACATGGATGTGATCGCTATGATAAAGAAAAGCAGCCGGATCAGGTATGAATACAGGGGTGAACAGCTTAATATCAAAGAGATCTACTCCCGTAATAAGAAGCGGCGCGGCAGGTCAAAGTACCTGATGTCTGTTGATATCATACTTGGAAAAGGGGACCCTGTTCTGGAAAAGATCGTGTGTGTACGCAATAAGGCCAACCGTAAAGACTGGCTTGCGTTCGTATGCACTGATCCGGAGCTTTCCGAGGAAGAGATTATCCGTATTTATGGCAAACGCTGGCAGATCGAAGTATTCTTCAAAACCTGCAAATCAGTGCTGAATCTAATTGGTGAATGCCACAGCCTTTCCTATGATGCACTGACTGCCCATACAGCAATCGTGTTTACCGGATATATGTTACTTGCTCTGGAACAGCGCAGGAATGAAGATTAGAGAACATTGGGAGAACTGTTCTTCTTTCTTGTGGATGAAATGGCGGATATAACATTCTCACATTCTCTCTGTATCCTGATGGATGCAATGATGGCAAGTCTACAGGAGAGCCTGAAACTGAACAATGAGCAGATAGCAGCGTTTACTGCTGATTTTGAGAACCGTTTACCGAAATATCTTCAAAAAGCGCTACATCCGGCAGAGGTATCGGCATAAATGATATTTTGTTAGCTGAAATATTGAATTTTCAAGGTACTAATCCTATTTAGGGTATGGGAAGTCTTAGTTAGTGTACGAAATAACTGTGAAATCATAAAGGAAGCTGTGTCAGGAACTACATTGGTGGATAATGGACGAGATTCCTATATCTAGCGGCTCAAAAAAATGGATAAAGACACTGTTGTTGACCTCTTTGTCTGTCAGCTATCTACCAATGACACAACGAAAAATAAGCCGTTGGGAAATGTAAGCGAATCGATGGATTTGGCGGATTTTGACACTTCTACGGTGGCAGGTGCAATAGAGTACATTATCGCATATGCTGAGCAGACATGGAATTGTCCGGTATTGTTCTATACCAATCCGCAGTATGATAGCAAGCAATACAAAGCAATGGTAGAGTTACTACAACAAATCGCTGGGAAATGGGACATTACCGTGATTGACATGTGGAATGATGCGGAATTTAATGTTCTGACAGAGGAACAACGTGCGCTTTATATGGCAGACGGGATTCATCCCACGCAGGCAGGGTATCTGGAATGGTGGACACCCTATATGGAAAATTATTTAATGGAAAAGGTGAAATAAAGACGAGGGCGGCGTTACACAGACTGCCTATCAAATTATAGCGCAGTGCGACGGCAAAACTGTCTGGGACAGCGGTAAGACGGTAACTTCTCAAATGACACATATCCCTTACGGCGGGAAAGTGACCTCCCGCATCCGTATAGAATGGAAGGTGCGTCTGTGGGATGAAGGAGATGAAGCGGGCGACTGGTCGGAGCCGGCGGTATTTGAAATGGGATTGCTTCATATTTCTGACTGGAAAGCAAAGTGGATTACCGGAAACTACCGGGTGGATAAGAAACAGCGTTATCCTGTAGACTGTTTCCGCAAAACCTTTGATGCAAAAAACATTGTCATAAGCTGCCGGTACAGCTTGAACTGACCTATAAAGATGGCAGTATGACGACTAATGTACGAATGACAGTCAGTTGTTTGCAGTCATGGCGGGTTATCTTATGAATTATATGCCCTTTGCAAGAAAGCATATTCGGGATCTGACCGACTGGCAGAGAAAGGACGGCGCTTTTCCGCAGATTGCCCCATATGGCGGCGTAGATTCCTATATGAATACGATGAACGGTTCTGTGGGTTGGGCGGATGCAGGAGTGCTGATTCCGTACCGTTATTGGAAACTGTTTGGTGATGTGGATTTTATTCGGGACAATTATGATGCCATGGCAAAATATGCCTGGTTTATGATGAAGCGTTGCGGGAAATTTGGTTTGTTTGCGAAGCCGCTCGGCATAAATGGTCCGGCGAAAAAGTTTGCGGTCAACATCGGGCAGTCATACGGGGAATGGGCGGAACCGGAGGATGTTTATCCCAACCACTGGACAGATATGGTAGCGCCTCATCTGGAGGTATCTACTGCCTATACCGCTTATGTGATGAGCGTGATGGAGGAAATCGCGGAAACGCTTGACAAGACGGAAGACATTCCTCTATATTGCAAATATAAAGAGGGCTGTACCGCTGCTTATCAGGCGATGGCACAGACGGAAAAATATACTTTGGACACTGACCGACAGGCGCGTCTGGTACGCCCGCTTTATTTCGGACTTTTGAACAAAAAACAAACTGAATTTGCTAAAAAACGATTGCTTCAGGAACTGGAGCATTATCATTGGAGAGTAGGTACCGGATTTTTGTCTACGCCCTTGATTCTCTATGTACTTTCTGATATTGATTTAGAAGCAGCCTATCGCCTGCTGCGAGTGGGTATTCCGTATCATGTGCGGCATACAGGTAGATGGGGAAAATCGTTTTGCCATTGTACCCTGTCCCGGCGGAAAGTTTACGAATGCAAGCCTTGGTTACGACAGTGTATATGGTACTGTTTCCTGTGCATGGCGAAAGGAGAACGGCAAACTGACTTATACGGTTACTGTTCCTGCCAATACTACCGCTGCGCTATCCCTGCCGGGCGGGACAAAACAGGAGTTGACGGCAGGAAACTATATCTTTGAGGAAACATTATAAAAAGCAGACCTATTGAATGTCATACTAACGGAAGGAGATATGTAATGGATATTAAAGCAATTGTGTCAAAAATGACATTGAAAGATAAAATCAGCCTCTGTACAGGCGCGGACTTTTGGCGTTCCAAGAAAATGAAACAATATAGAATCCCTTCTTTCACGATGTCGGACGGACCGCACGGACTGCGTTACCAGAGCGGTGAAGCAGATATGATCGGAGTGAACAAGTCAAATCCGGCAACCTGCTTTCCCACGGCAGTTACGGCGTTAGCTACATGGAATCCGGAACTTTATGCGGCTGAGGGCAAGGCAATCGGCGAGGAAGCCTTGAAATACGGCG
>CAMWKN010000432.1 GCA_947174825.1 uncultured Clostridium sp. | reverse complement strand
AGATGCTACACCAACTCCGGCAGCAGGAGATGCTACACCAACTCCGGCAGCAGGAGATGCTACACCAACTCCGGCAGCAGGAAATGAGACGCCAGCACCGGAACCTGTTGTAGCAGGAAAATGGTATTCCGGTTCATATTCAGCTACATTAGCAAAAGAAGGTAAAAATGAAGCAGAAATCACGAATAGTACTTTGGACACTAATGCAGCATTGCGGGTAAAAGATGCTGTAAACTTTGGAACTATGAATAATGACGGTACCGAACAACCAGCACTGTTGATTGATTGTTCTAAGTTGATAACAACAGGATTTACTACGCCAGCTATTTCTATTACCGTTTCACCTGGAAGCAATATCATGTATGCCGAGAGTTTAGAGGCTACAAGCTGGGCTTGGAAAGGTAATACTACTAGTTACACGGCACCAGTTGATATTACAAAAGATGTGTATGCAGTTTACTTGGGAGATAAAAATGGGGAAGTTACATTATCTGTATCTGTAATGGATGCTGCCGATTTACCGAAAGTTTCCACAGAAGATCTCCCGACCACTGTTACACTGAAATCAAACGATACAACAACAGTAGATATAGAGTATGTTGCAAATGAATACACATATAAATCAGATAAAATCAAAGTTTACAATTCATCAACTTGGAAAGAATATAGCGGAGTAACTTGCCAATACAATGAGACAAATAAGAAATTGTCTATTGTAGTTCCATCTGGAGTTGAGCTGGATAAAACGAACACAAAGATTGAATATACACGGACTTATGCAAATGCAGATGGCAAAGAATATAGTTTAACAGTTTCTTTTAGTCATGTAGACGACAGCATCAAAGTGTTAACACTAGAAAGCGGTTGGACAGCAGGTTGGAATAATGCGTTATTGGTTTCAACTGCAACATTGAAAGCTGCCGGATTGACAGAAGATAATTTAGTTGGTTCTAAAATAACATTTATTAATGGTGAAGTTGGTTCTAATTTTGATATGGCATTTGAGAGTGGAAAAACCTGTATGAGCGGAACGTTGACACCTGGAAAGACGTATGTTAATGGAAATGAAAGTGTGGAGATCACATTAACAGCGGATCATGCTAAGATACTTGAAAATGGTATATGGGTAGGTCTTCAAACTGGTACTCCAGCTTCTGTATTGCTTGAATTAGCAAACTAAAAGTAGATTAGCTAATATTACGGGAACTGTCAAGAAATTGGCAGTTCCTTATTTTTATCAATGTAGAGTAGAAGATTGAAGAAAACAAGACGATCAGACATATAGCAATAATGAAACAAAAAGAAATACTGCACTTAGAATAATGAACTAGTATTATTCATCAGAATTGTCATAGTTGGCAATATTATGCTATGAAGAAATATAATTTTCTGGAAGTAGATTAATCCCGCTGCCACTTTTCAGCTAGGCAAATGTTTCATTCTGCCATAATGATTGTGGTATTTTATTCAGCTCTATTGTAATCATCCCCCTAACGCCGTATAGTGATGAAAAGTCAAAATAAACCATTGCATTTTAAAAATCATTTTCATATAATGGGGGTAAGATATGGGGAAAGAAAATACGGCGGCAAAGACAGAACACCATCAGCAACAGACACAGGCAACGGGAATACAAACGTTGCACAACCATCAAGACACTATTTTCAGCAGCCTGTATTCCGATCCGGAATGTGTACTGGATTTATATTTTACATTACATCCGGAAGACAGAAACCGTGGAATTACAACAGATCAAATTGAACTGATTGCGCTGAAGAATATTTTTCTGGCACAGAGACATAACGATGTTGCCTTCCTGGTAGGAAACCGTCTGATTGTGCTGGTGGAACATCAATCAACGATTAATGAAAATATGCCGCTGCGTATGCTATTTTATACAGCGGATGAATATGAAAAAATTATAACATCTTTCAAGAAAAAGCTGTATCGGGAAAAGAGGATTGCGATTCCCAGACCAGAGTTTTATATCGTATATACTGGCAAAACGTCATGGCATTACAAAGAGCTCAGACTATCAGAAGCATACGGCATGGCAGAATCAGAAAATGTCCCATTAGAACTCAGAATACGGATAATCTGTGAAGAGGAGATGCAGACCACACAGAATACATTAGGCAGTTATTATAATTTCATTCGTTTCGTAAAGAATAATATCAATAACGGTAAAATCAGTCTTGATGCAGTCGAGAATTATGTACATCAATTTGCAGGATCAGAACTGTTCAGGGATTTCTTAGAAAAGCTGAGTGCAGAGGAGGTAATGAAAATGACGAATTATGAATTTGATTTGGATGAAGCAAAGGAAGTCTGGCGAGAAGAAGCAATGGAAGAGGGAATGGAGAAAGGGTTGGAAAAAGGGATAGAGAAAGGGATACGAAGCCTTATGGAAAATATGAAACTCAGCCTTAACCAAGCCATGGATGCCTTGAATATCCCTGCGGAAGAGCAGCCTATGTATGCTGCCAGGATACGTCAACAATAATCCATTACTTCAAATAGTTGATACTCGGTTCCAAAAATTTTCCCCATAATACTCTAAGAGAAATAGTGGTACAGAATTCAAAATACACAAAAAATGACCATTGTTTTTATAATATTTCTTTTGGTATAAACATAATTTTTCTTGATGTAAATAATGTATGAAATATTCATATGTACATGAACTATTATATCGAATTAACAATCTGGCTCATTGCTTGCGTCACATAAAATGAGCCAATATTATTCATCAATATTGTTATAGTTGAAAAAATTAGATTATGAAGAAATATATTTTTCTTGTAGCAGATTAATCTTACTGCCACTTTTCAGATGGTAAAATGCGTCTTTCTGCCAGCATGATCCTGGTATTTTGCCCATTTCTATTGCAATCCACTTCTTTGCATCGTATAGTGACAGAAAACTGGAATCAACCATTGCATTCCAAAAAACATTTTCATATAATGGAGGAGAAGGAATGGGCAAAGAAAACACAGTGATACAGAAAAAACACCAGCCGGAAAGAAAACCATCCCAGAAACCAGATCGTACTAAAGAGGGGCAGACATTGCGTAACCATCAGGACACTATTTTCAGTAGCCTGTATTCCGATCCGGAATGTGTACTGGATTTATATTTTACATTACATCCGG
>CAMWKN010000431.1 GCA_947174825.1 uncultured Clostridium sp. | reverse complement strand
GGCAAGTTTCCACCGCTGTGCTTCGTCCACACTCATATCCATTAGTTCGGGCAGAGTATCTTTGACAGGGCATTTTCTACGGTATATACAGCATTATAGTATATAAAGTCCATTTCTGCCAATGTATTCGTTTTTTCATTAAAATATATGATATCTTTTTCTCAGCAGCTCCGTTCCCGTTCCAAATGTATTGCAGATTCCAGAAGCACCTGCAATTCCTACAAATAGCAAAGCACCAGTATCCCACATCGCTGTGAAATGCTGGTGCTTTTTATGGTCACTTATTCCTTCTGAACAATTCCCCATCCTCTTGCCATGTTCTTATTTCACTGTTACTTTAATCTTCTTAGACACACCATTGTTGGCTATAACATAGACCGTAAATTTGCCTTTTCCTTTGGCGGTAATCTTTCCTTTCCTGCTTACCTTTGCCACCTTTTTGTCATCGGTATAATAACGCAGCTTGGCAGCATGGATTAAAAGATTCTTTCTGCTATTTTCTTTCTCAACCTTTACTTTAAGCTGAAGTGTCTTTTTGTATTTCTTGTTTGTCAAAGACAGCACCGCTTTCGACTTGTTCGGCGTGATTTTCCTTGCATTCGTGTACTTTTCATATTTCATCGCCACATGGATGACCGGGGATTTTGCCACATATTTCTTTTTCCCGTTTACCATTTTATAAGTGGCAATGTAATATTTATACGCACGGTTCTTTTTCAGCTTTTTATGCGTGCATGTGCGTTTTTCTGTTGCTTTCACGGTTAGTAGTTTCTTGTAATTCTTCTTGCCATCGCAGTATGACCAGTACACCTCATAGCCAGATGCACCTTTCCATTTTAACCACGTCAGTTTAATGCCGTTGCTTCCTTTCTGCTTCCCGGTTGCCAGCAGGATGGACAAATCCTTCCTTTTCTCGATGTCGTTTCCACTCTGCTTGGAGTCGTCCGGCTCAGATGTCGGCGTTCCCGGTGTTGGTGTCGAACTTGGCTTGATATCCCCTCCACTGAAATCATGTTCTGATGCCGGTATGACTATGCTTGCGTGATCTGTAATCTCTTTCGTACAGCCGCTGTCTGAGAACCACTTCCCACAGGTACAGGTATAATATTCTTTGATTCCCACCGTGGTACAGGTCGACTCTACTGCCGAAACCAATGTTCCGCTATGGATATGCACTTTGACTGTATATGTTTCCGTAATACTGTTTCCTGCATGGTCTGAGGCTGTAACAGAAATAACCGTTTCACCCTCAGGGATCTCCTCTGCCGGAATCGTAAAGGTATCTTGTGTGATCCGATCTGCCTCATAATCATGCTCTACTGTCTTTTCACTGCCATCCCCGATCCGGTAGCTGACAGATGCAAGCCCGCCGGAAACAGCATTGTCCTTATCATCTGTCACATTCACGATAATGTCAGGAGCTGTCTTATACACATCCTCCATCAGTTCCGCATTCTCTGCGCAAAATCCAATCTGCGGTGCATGATCCTCTAGGATGATCCTTGCTGTCGTCTCTTCCGATATATTTCCAACCCTGTCAGTGCATGTAATCCGGATCGTTCCCTTGAAGTCGGCAGGCACAGTGATGACAGCTGTTCCATCTGTAACGATGGATGTGTCTGTAACTTCTCTGCCGTCCTCTGATGTCAAGGTATAGGTAATCTCGTCTGCCCCAGTACCTTCCTCCGTCACAGGCACCGTAATCGTCAGCTCCTTGTTTCCAATCAGCCATTGTCCCGCTTTTTCCAGCTCACAGCTAAATTCCAATGAACCGATCACAGGAGCAGTATCATCATATTGATACACCCACACCGTCCCGCAAGGCAGGCTGGCAAAATTATTATCCGTGGCACTTACCCGCACGATATAGCCTTCGGGCGTATCCACTCCCTTGATCTCTCCATCCTCGTCCGCACGCTTTCTTTCCCACGTCTTACCGTCATCCCCGGATATGTCATAGTTCGTGTGGGCAGTCAGTCCGGTCAGCTTTGCATCTTTCTGATCCAGCGCGCTCTCATTTGCCCCTGCCGGAGACGGTGCCTGTGGCCTTTCCGGTATGAAGAGGCTCTGTGCCTCACTCTCCAGTTTATTTTTTTTGTTGCCTTTTCTCACGATGGACAGTGTCCTGCCAAACCAATTGTCTCCGATGGAAATGGTTCCGTCTTCATCCGCTGTAAAACCAGTCTCAGTCACTTCGCTGTCTTCTTTGTCGTCTTCTTCTTCCTCTTCATCCTCCTCACCTGTTCCATTATTGTATTTCCATCTATATTCTCCTCCTGGCACAAGCCCGGTTAGTATTTCCTTCTCATAATCAATCAGTGCCTCTGGTGTTTCATATGGTGTTGCGGGTATCGATCCAATGATTACTTCCGCCGCATTGCTCCGAAAACGTTCACCCTCCACGGCCTTTGTGCATACATAGTATGTTCCGGCATCCAGACCTTCCATCTCTGTCCCCGTCACATCCGTCCATGTACTGCCGCCATCCTTTGAGATCTCATAAGCAGTCTGGGCGTCAAATCCGGTCAGCATCCCATCACCGGCGCCGGGATAGCTCTCGTCATTCCCAATGACAGCTGGTGCTTCCGGACGCACCGGAACAGACAAGCTCTGGGATTCACTGTCAATTGTAGCACTACCGTCACCCAGCTGGATAATCGATAGATCCGAGTCCATCCAGTCCTCACGAATGAGAATCGTTCCCTCTTTGTCCGCCACTATTCCCATACCGTTGATCCGATATACACCATCTGCCTCCAGACCTGTCAGCCTCCCTGTCTGATAACTAATTGCAGCATTCGGTGTCTCATATGTCCTTTTTACCCTGACTGTGCTGGTCTGCACTGTCTCATTGCCAGCATGATCCACAGCCTTTACGGTAATCTCTGTCACCCCTTTGGGGAACTGAGACGCCGGAATGATAAATTCATCACTCGTCTGTATCTGTGTCATATAATCATGATCTACTGCTACTTCATCGCCACTGCCTACCTGATAAACCACAGAGGAAATACCACTGGTGATGCCGTTCTTTTTTTGTCCATTCTCATCGTCCGACACATACACCGTAACATCCGGCGCATTGTCATAATAATCCTCCGATATCCTGCCACCATCCACTGCAAAGCGGATCTCCGGTGCATCATCCTCAACGATAA
>CAMWKN010000430.1 GCA_947174825.1 uncultured Clostridium sp. | reverse complement strand
TGATAATCCTGACAGACATATTCCTGTAACCAGCTTTCGATTCTACGACGTTCGTCATCATAGGTACGGCTGCTTTTGTAATTGAAATCGCCCCGGCTTTTAAAGCCATAGACAAAGAAATCCCGTACATAATCCCGGCATTTGCTGAATTTTTTGATCAGTTCGTGGAATTCTGACATGGACAGTCCCCCCCTTTATATATATTAGTGCAGTGGCGCTCTAAGCAGATTCATAGGCAGGTATTGTAATTGCATTATATTCATTCTGTGGATTTGCTGGAAATGTTTGCCATGAATCGACAATATTGGCTGTGAATAGAAACAGTATAACATTTCTGATTTTACTCTCGCAACTTTTTTGAAATGATTTCCAGATCCGGGTGTTGTATGATGAGTTTATCGATGAGGAAAACGCCATAATCTGTATTAAGAATCATGATCGACCAGGCAGGAATCAGGTAAATATCGATTCGCAGAATGGCATCAGTTAATCAGAACAGGAAGGTGAGAATAATGTTTGTTAGAAATGAAAACACAAAGTATCCAATCAGAATTTGGTTAGAGGGACAGGAGCAGTTGGAGGAAAGTTGTCTGGAGCAGGCAGAAAATCTTGCTAACCTGCCATTTATACATAAATGGGTGTGTCTGATGCCAGATACTCATACGGGAAAGGGAATGCCTATCGGTGGTGTTATTGCCACCAAGAAAGTCATCATTCCCAACGCGGTGGGAGCGGATATTGGCTGTGGCATGAACTTTGTGGCAACCAATATCAAAATGGATCAGGTGCGGGATATTCAGACTGGCAATGGATCTATCATTCAGACCATTATTGGAAACTGGATGCGAAGTATTCCGGTAGGAGTAAAACGTTACAAGAAACCCCAGGAATCTCCGGTACTGGATCAGGCAAAGGCAGAATTAAATAAATACGAGGCAAATCTTTCTCTGCTTCCATTGATTGAGGACGGATATTACCAGGTGGGAACCTTGGGAGGCGGCAATCATTTTGTGGAATTGCAGGAGGATGAAAACGGTTATTTATGCATTATGCTTCATTCCGGCAGCCGTCATATGGGAAAGGAGATCTGTGATTATTTCCATCAGATTGCCAGAGAGTTAAACAATAGATACTACAGTGTTGTGCCGGAGAAAGCCCGTCTGGCATTTCTGCCAGTGGATACGGATGAGGGACAGCAATATATTCACTGGATGCAGCTGGCACTGGATTATGCCTTTGAAAACCGTGCCCGTATGATGAAGATTGCCTGTGGCAGTTTCCAGGAAACCGTGGAAAAATATACGGATCTGAAGGTGGAGTTCAGCGATGAAGTCAATTGTCATCACAACTACGCTTCCCTGGAGAATCACTATCAGGAAAATGTCTGGGTTCACCGGAAGGGGGCAACCAGAGTGCGTCAGGGAGAGATTGCGGTCATCCCTGGTGCCATGGGTTCCTATTCTTATGTGGTAGAGGGAAAAGGAAATCCGGAAAGCTTTTGTACTTCCTCCCATGGAGCCGGCAGGGCATATTCCAGAAGTGGGGCAAGGGCAGCATTTTCGGTAGAACAGGTGATTGTAGATCTAAAGGAACAGGGTGTTGTCTTGGGAAAATCCAACAAGAAGGATGTGGCAGAGGAATGTCGTTTTGCTTATAAGGACATTGACGAGGTCATGAAAAATCAGCTGGATCTGGTTACGCCTATACGAAAATTAAAAACCGTAGGTGTGTTGAAAGGGTAAAATCGTATAAGGAACTCTAAACTCGACGATGCACATATGGGTGCATCGTCGAAGAGTTACTAATACGATAGAAATATGGAAAGTTATGTACTGTACGGGAGTATCGGTTAGATGGTTTGATCGCCATTTGCCTGCTCCGTGGTACCGGCGAATTATCGCAGGGTATGCCGTACTGACTTTAGATAAATCATCAGATTAGGGTTCTGATATGATTTTTGCACAACTGTAAATTGTGTGAGGACGATGTTGTCGTCGGTTCGAATCCGACCAGAGAAATCTGTAGCTTAGTGGGTAGAGCACATCTCAAACGGTTATCCAAAATGGATAATGATGGTTCAAATCCATCCCTAAACCATGTTTTTCACCTATGTTTCCGTGGTAGAAAGCTGGCTCGGTGTAACATCGGGTTAGTCAGGATCATGAAAATGGGACTGACGCAGTAATCTACAACTGTAGTGACCGCCTGCGGTGACAGGATACCGTATGGATCAAAGGAAGAAATGTATCGTCTGGCAATCTGGATGATAGCCGCTGTTCTGCCAGATTACTGCTGGCCGGGTGCCGGAGGTGCCTGATTGGCAGCAAGATGGAAGTGACAGAGCTGATTCTGGTAGGAAAGACCTTACAGGATATCTGGATATTCATACTGAATGAAACCCCGCAGTCACACAGTGCGGAAGCAAGTGAAAAGCAGTTCTTAAAAGGAAGATGTTATTATGTTATTAATAAGCAATAAGATAATACAGTGATCTATGATCCTGGAATTAGAAATAGGAGGTAATTATGAGAATTCAAATAAAGGATAATGAAGCAGGTTTTGTCTGCAGAAATGGTAGATTTGTCAAGATGATCCGTGCTGGTCAGTATTATTTTCCGGCACTGTTAGGGTATTCGGTATCTGTGGAAGAGATGAGTGATACCTTGGATTATACGGATACGCCGTATGAAATACTGGCAAAGGATCCCGAGTTTGCGGCATCTACTGTACATGTGCAAATTCCGGACGGCATGTTGGGATTGTTATACATCAACGGCAATCTAAATGGTTGCTGTACCACTCGCAAGGAATATACTTTCTGGAATGTTTTTGAAAAGGTGGAGGTTCGCCTGCTTTCTATGGAGTCGGTGGAAATTACAGAAGATGTGACCAAGAAGATGCTGGCAGCGATTCCGGATCGGTATTATACCAAGGTGGTTGTCGGAGAGGGAGAGGTGGCATTACTGTGCTATAATCAGAAATTAAGCAGAACCCTACAACCGGGTATCTATTATTTCTGGAATGATAACACCGAAATCAGCTATCAGATCGTGGATTTGAAGTGGAAGGAAATTGCCATTACCGGACAGGAAATCCTAACCAAGGATAAGATTGGTATTCGTTTAAATGTGGTATGTGAGTACCGTATTGTGGATGCA
>CAMWKN010000429.1 GCA_947174825.1 uncultured Clostridium sp. | reverse complement strand
ATGTATATACTTTACGCCGCTAAGGTATATATCATATTTAAAATCCCTGCGGCGGACACAAAAACGCCACATATTGTGCGGAGCGACGGTCATACGCTGTCCGCCTCTTTCCACAAGGCTTGCAGAATCATTTCGTAAGCCTTGCGCTTTCTTAACAATAGCATATCGGCGGAAAAACATTAAAAAAGGAACACACGCAAAAAGATATGCTATACTGACAGCATGGGGAAAGAAACGGACGAAAACGTGTCATATGCAAGGAAGGTTTTATACATGAACAGAAAAGCGATGTTTGTTTTTGCACTAGTTCTTCTGATGATAGCAACGAATTGCCCTGCTTCTAAGGCGGATGATTTTGGGAAAATACAGTTGGAAGCACTCCTGGAAAGACATCCAAAACAGGACAGGCTGTTATTAAGAGGATGGAAAGAGAAGGTAAGATTTGGACGGATAAAGACAGCGGGTTAAAATATGTGCTATCTGAAAGAGATAATACATGGTATAAATTAGAGAAATGTGATATGTCACATAAAGAATCGTGTGTATCATATTGGAATAGGGAAGGCAGGAAATACGGTCCTTTGTCACCGGAGGTGAGGGAATGGATGACAACAGCGGACAATTACTATCTTGAATATTATGGATACAATAGAAGTGATGGCGGTAAGATGACCGAAAGGTATTTACCGCCAGTTGACAATGAATAAACTATAGGAGCAATTAATGATGGACGTGGCAAATGTTTTTTTGAAATGGACTTGACGGGTTTAACGGTTGAGGAAAAGATAAAAAAGCTTTCTTCTTTTTATGAAAGCCTGCCGGAACCAAGAACTGAAGCAAGAAATTCTCATTTATTTGTTGTTAAAATAGGAAATCTTGCGCTTCAAATAAATGACCTAGACTTGGCAGAAAAATGGGGAAAGATAAGAATGCAGTACAAGGGCATTCACTGGCTTTTAGGAGAGCCGGAGTTCTTTTTGGGAAAAGTCTATTTTGCGAAAGGCGAAATGGAAAAGGCAAAAGAATATTTTGTAAAAGTCCACAAAAACTCAGGCTGGCGCTTGTTTAGAGACGAGAATCCGGAGTACAGAAAGCTTGTCGAGGGGAAATTAAAGAAATAAGCGGAAAGCCTACAGTGCCAGCACCTAGCATCCATGCGGCAGCTGGGATGGAGCAGGAACTCTGGCAAATACAAGCGAACAAGGCGCGGACTGTATAAGTTCCTTAATTTTCAGCAATGAAGAAAGTGTCAACTTTCGAATTGCTGAAAATGCGATTTTGCAGCGAAGCGAAAATCGCAGTAAAATACGCGAGTTTTCGCAGAAAACTCAAAGCTAAAGTTTGCGGCGGCATTTCGACGCAAACTTTAAACGTTCATAGAATTAAGGGGGCAGACATGATACGGGAACTGGCATGGTACATAGAGAGCGGGCGGTTCACGGGCATCGTGGAGGAGCTGGAGGAAAAGGCCGCGTCATACGCCGCATCGCTGGCGGCGGGAAGCGAAGACGCGGGCGAACGCGGGGAAGCGTCTCGACAGAATACGACACCGCAATTCAAGCACTAAGGCAAATTTCTAAAAATAGAATGTTTGAAATCTGACAGCACGGGAAACTTTGTCCTGAAGTATCTCCTACAAGTTCTTGTTATCTCCTATTTCAAGTGCTACAATAGGAGATGCAGGAGATTTGTAGGAGATGCATTCCTTTGATTATTCCAGACTTTCTAATTGCACAATCGATACCGAAATCTTGGGCTATATAGCAAAGATTCATGAATACAAAGGCCGACAGGAATTATTTGTCCGCCAAAAGAAAGACAAGCTTGACAAATTGGTAGAAATAGCGACGATCCAAAGTACCGAAAGCTCCAATAAGATTGAAGGAATCGTCTCAACAAACACACGGATAAAACAGCTTGTACGGGACAAGACATCTCCACAAAACCGTGACGAAAAAGAAATCATGGGATACAGAGATGTTCTGAATATTGTCCATGAAAACTATGAGCACATTCCTATCACACCTAATTATATTCTCCAGCTTCACAAACGTCTCTGCCAGTACGCAAATCCGGACTTTGGCGGAAAGTTCAAAAACGTACAGAATTATATAGTCGCAAATCTTCCAGATGGCACTTCTCGTACTCTTTTTACACCTCTTTCCCCGGTTGAAACTCCGAATGCAATGCAGGAGCTGTGCGAGGCTTTTAACAGGGCGATAGACTTGGGTGAAATCGAGCCTTTACTGCTGATAATCAATTTCATAAAGGACTTCTTGTGCATTCATCCCTTTAACGACGGAAATGGCCGGATGTCCCGGCTTCTTACAACGCTTCTGCTTTATCGCTCTGGCTTTGTTGTATGCAAATACATAAGCCTTGAAAAGAAAATCGAAAAGACAAAAGGCAATTATTATGACGCTCTTGAGCAGAGCTCTGAAAATTGGAAAGAGGGGAAAAATGACAACACCCCCTTTGTCAAATATCTTCTGGGGATAATCCTTTCTGCATACAGAGATTTTGAAGAGCGCCTAATCCTTATCGATGGCAAACTTACTGCTACAGAAATAATAGAAAAAAATATCAGCGGAAGAATCGGAAAATTTACAAAAAGCGATCTCCAGGAAGGGTGTCCGTCTTTATCCCGTCAGGCAATCGAAAAAGCCTTAAAACAGCTTTGTAATTCTGGTAAAATTGAAAGAAAAGGCAGCGGCCCAAAAACTTTTTATGTCCGTCGTTCTCTATGACTTTAATAAATAATGGTAATTATTCTGGTGCAGCAGATGCTTTAGAAGTTATGGGAAATTCGGCTTATACTAATTGCCGAAATGATGAAGCGGATTTGTTGCGTCAATTGCAAAATACAAATAACTCAACGGAGAAATAATAAATGAAAAGAGTGATATGCATATTTCTATTGATGTTCGTCTCTTTATTATATGTATGCGGAAAAAAATATGAAGCGCATACACCTTGGTTTTCAAATGGTGAAGAACAAGGCGCTGTTATTACAAAAGTTACAATAAAAAATTGCGAGGAAGGAAAAATTGTCTTTTTGTTGCAAAAAGAAATGACGCCATTTTCACCGATTCTCTTTTTCAAAACGACGGCAATTTTGGAAAACGGCAAATATAATTATTCAACGATTGATAATCTTGG
>CAMWKN010000428.1 GCA_947174825.1 uncultured Clostridium sp. | reverse complement strand
TAGAGAGGGCTCGTGGGCTCTGATATGGGTATAAGAGACAGACGACATGGTATTATGGTTTTTTTGATTTTGTTGCTATTATTCCCATGTCTGTGTAAATTTTTAATAAATAAAAGAATCACATATTAGTCAGTGTAGTATAATATGTGATTCTTTCAAAAAGAAAAGATTATATTTTGTGTTTTATTTAGATATATTGTAATTCCTGCAGTTTCTTGACTAATTCATTTGCCAACAATTGATAAAAGGCAGAATTTCCATGAACATGGTCGATTTTCGGATCAGGTGCATTCATAAAACTAGTAGGAATTTCGCCGATTTTCAAGTCAGCTTTATCCTTCTTGCTTGCTTTGATTCCTGCATCCTTTAGACCACTTTTTAGGACATAGCTGCGGAAGTCATAAAAATGCTCTCCAAAAGCTTCTGCCAATGCTTCATTGACTTTAGCAACTTCTGGCATGGTGGATAGAGCAGTCAGTCCGATGACAATATAGCGGTCGCTGCCCAGATAATCAATCATGGTCTGGATGTTGCTAATTGTCGTAGATACGGTTTCCGGTTTGGCGCGGTCATTGGTACCTGCCCAGATAATATTAATATCGTTAGAATAATTTCCAAGAGATGCCTTTGTGGTGATGGAATCACCGCTTTTGATAGTTATTTCTTCGCCAGAGTTTGTACGGGATAGGCAATAGAACATACCCTGTCTGGAAAGAGTACATTCTACTCCATCCACGATGATCGGATTGAGGCAGTCTTCTCCTGTATCTTCCTGTACCTGCCTTAAAATGCTGACTTCTGAAGAATCATCCCCCAGAACATTAAATTGTTCTGTCTTGTCTGTGTTCGCAGGCAGAGTAAAAGAATCCTTTTGTTCCGTTGTAACGCCTATTTTCAAAGGAGAGGCACCCATTCTCTGGGCAATGGTTTTGCTGGATTCTCCACCGATTCCAAAATTATTCACGGTATAGTCACTTAAGGCATTTTGGAGTGCAGTTGGATAGCTGAGTTTATTTTCATAGGCAGTACCCGCTGTCAGGCTGTCTCCCCAACAGTTAATTACCATTCCGTTACTGGCAGGGGCTTTGGTTGCTTCTGCCACTTTGGTTTCTTTTGGTGAGTCGGTCTGTGAGTCTTTTTTCTGATTACCACATCCGGATAGCATACTGGTGCACAAAGCTCCACATAGTAATAGTGCAATAGTTTTTTGTAGTTTCATCATGAATTCCTCCAATTATCAATTATGGATGATTTTGTAACTGCATCATTTTCTGTTATCTGTCAATCTTTTCCCCTGTTTTAGACTTAATAAAATACTAACATAGGCTGTTGTTAAAGGCAAATACATGTGATAAATATAGTTTTCATTAAATTGAAAAGAGGTGGCCGTTTTTAAATTTGAAAGATTATTTTAAGAATTTATCAAGAATTTTGAAAAATGGTGCTGCTATTATAATCATGAGGGGGAAAAATATTAAATCGTTGGGAGAAGCAGCAACATGAGAAAAATAAAGTATATAACCAGCATGATATTTATTGCAATTATTCTAATTTTTATCGGAGATATGTATCTATGGAATATTGATTCTTTTGAAACAGAGTATATTTCCACAACGATGTTTTTGCCGAAAAATATTTCGCAGGAACAAATGATTCACGATATTGAAGAAACGGCACAAAGAAATCATTGTCTTGTTTTTGCAGTTAATAGAAATTTTGAATCTGTACATTCCGAGACAGTAACTGTGTATGGCATGGATGGTGTGGGAAAAATTCTGGACAGCAATTCTTCCATCAAAGCGGGAAATTACCAAAGTATATTTCTGGGAAATGCGAAGGTGGAATTGAGAAGTCTGGAGAATATACCGGACATCAAGGAGGTAGAAAGCTATTATCTGATTGGGAATATGAAGGATGCTAGAGTATTTAAAAGCGAGCTGGTTGACACTTATTCCGGTAATTTCCCGAAAGAAGGCTATGTTTATTTTCATTCTGTCAGAAACATAGTCTGCGTGTGGGGCATAGGGATTTTATTCTTGTTATTAATGACTTTGTATGAAACTGTATTGTTAAAGAAAGAGATGGCAGTTTGCTTTATTTACGGAGAAAACTTAAAGACCATTGTGCTAATAAGAATTGTATCAGATGTAATTTTTTGCGTCGTATACTCGCTGGGGATTGCTTTGTTTTTATTAAAAGTAGTTCAGCTTTCTGTAGATTATCTGTTTGGGATTTCCAGCATTTGCATTGCAGCATACTGCATGATCAATAGTCTGCTCTATGTCAGACTGTTGTATATAGATTACAAAAGCTCCTTAAGCAGGGGAAAAGGGAACAGGCTTGTTCTGAATATTAGTTATGTATATAAAACGCTCACAATTATCATTATTGCGTTGGTAACATCGGTATGTACGGAAATGATTGTGAAAGGGATCAATTTTTGGAGTCAAAAAGATTTTTTTCAAGAGTATAAGCAGTATTCCTATCTGTCAATCTCATCACTAGACAACGAGGTAGAAACTACAGAAAAGATCATGTTGGAATTAATCAATCAAAAACTTCAGAAGAATCAGGCATTTCTAAATGTTTATATGGATGATGGGATATACAGTGGAAAGCCATGTCTGATGTTTCATAAAAATACAGCTAATTATTTGAAAAGCAGGATTCCGGAAATCAAAAATATGGATTTTGAAAATATGATTTATTATATTGTACCAGAGGAAAACAATGAGATGTATGTGCAGGATCTGGAAATGCAGGGGAAAATGTGTATCGGAGAAGAATTGGATTATAAAGTGCTTACCTATCACGACAGTTGTTCCGCAATAGGAATTCAAAGCCAGGATGGGATTAAGAGCGAAATTTATCAGAATCCTTTGATTATTTTGGATGCCAGATCAGAGATTAATTATTTTAATGGAATTTATTTTTCGCAGGCATGTATGGTGGATATCAGTGAAGAAGAATGGAATGCATATCTTGCAGATCATGAAGTAGCCAGAAATATCAACTATAAGACAAACGTTTTGGATAATTACAATTACTATTTAAAAAGTTATCAAAGGACATTGTTGTTGGGAGTGGTTGCCTTTATCATTCTAATGTTTATGGAATTTATTATTATTAAGACGATGCTTCGGTATGAGGGGATGCTCAATGC
>CAMWKN010000427.1 GCA_947174825.1 uncultured Clostridium sp. | reverse complement strand
GTTGCCCCCACAAACCCGATCTCCTCATCATAATTTTTAGGATGAAATGCAAGATCATACGCAGGAATTTTCCGAGGATGAGCTTGCATTGCATCCTAAAAATAATGATGAGGAGATCGGGTTTGTGGGGGCAACCGATCAGGAGCTTATTTTTCGATCTGTTTTTTATTTAGAAGACTTGGAGAAAGATAATAGTACTTGGTATCGAATTCCTTTATTCTATGAAAATGGACAGGAGAAAGTATTATGTGACAGGAAGGAGGTTTTTTATGAGGCGGGGGACAAGATGGCAGGAATTAATTTTGATGCTGGAAACTATCTTTTTTGCGAGGATGAACAAGATTGTTTTGTCTTAGAACGGAATACCGGACAGAAACAGGAAATAATCAATAATGATAAAACGGGATTATATGGTTATTGTGCACAGACAGATCCCTGGCTTAGTCCGGATGGGAATGTCTGCGTTGTGTTAGACAGATATTGGGATGGTTTACCCAATGCAATATACAGTTACCACACTGGGAAACAGAAAGTACAGGAAATTACCGAGGGGATAACTTGGGAGAGCAGGATGGTGTCTGGGGATGGTCAGGTTTTTTATACCGGCTTAGTAGATGAGAAGAAGCAAAATGACTATAATCTTTATGTATATGATATGGAATTGGGTGTGAAAAAGGTATTAGCATCGGAGGAAGAGATTCGGGCTATGCTGCCGGAGAAACCAGCAAAAAATGCAGATTTCATACGAGAACTGGTTTATGCAGGGGGAACCTTATATCTGGAAATACGGTATGGGGATCAATGCTGTGTGTTGTCCTGCAAACCAGAACAAGGGACGTTGACATTTCTGGAAGGAATCAGGGAATTGGTCAGACATAAGGAATATTCGCTTTCGGAGCCGATCAAGAATGGGAGCAATAAATACTCCCTAGCCAATGATCATAACATATTTGAAAAAGCCGGAGGGGATGTGGTAGAGAGAACATTGAATGGGGCATATGTCAGAACTCTGTATTCTTTCTGTGGTGTCCATGATTTGCTTTATGTAAATAATCAGGAGTTGATTTGTCAAATTTCGAACTATGATGCTGAAGATTATGGGAAATCTGTTTTGTATTCTATTCCGTTAACGGAAATGGATGGTAATGACTATCCGGAGATTAGTTGCATGGTGGAGATTACTTCTAGAGTATCGTCTGAATTTGCAGATCAAGTACAAACAGAAAAAATCTATGCCGATGAGGATTATCTGGTGTGTATGACAGAATCGAATGAATTTACAGTGTATGACAGGAAAAAGGAAAAATTTATTGATATAGCGAGATTATCAAAGAAACCTTCTTCTCTGCCTTCGTCCGAAATTATGGAAAATAATATATGTGGGGAATATGTGCTTTTCAAAACGAGAATTGAAAATAAGTGGGAATTATTGCTGTACCATTTTGGGGATAACAAAACAATTTCGATAGATCCTTTGTGTGAGACGATGGCACCGGCTGTCTGGAGCCAGGATGGAAAAACGATCATCTATGAATGCATGTCAAAGACAGCAGAAAATGAAAGAGAAATTTGCACTTATGATATTCAAACGGGAAAAAAGACGGTGTTGTTCCGAGATAGAGAAATCTATCAAATTTTGGAACAGTATGGTAAAAAATATCCGGAAATAGATGGATATTTTAGAGATGAATATCTTAATATATATGTGGATTCTGATCAGTTGTATTTATTTACGGAACCAATTTTTGGAAATAGCGGCGAGGTGTGTGTATTCCGTTATGATTTAGGAGAGAAAAAAGGATTGGAATATGTGGAGCAGAGTAATGATTGCCTAAAATACCAAGAAGATCAGGGAATATCACTTTTGGGAGTGACAGGGGGAAAACTGTTTTTGAAGAAATATCAGGTTCTTGTGGATGAGGAAGAGGATGATGTGATCGAGAAGGATATAAAATATTATTATTACGATCTGAGAAGTGGGAAAAGTACAGAATTTGGGCAAAATGACGGCGAATATTTGTATCTGTCTTTGCTTTTGTCATAGGGATTGTGGTTATGATTTTAGACTACACAAATCTCAAAAAATGTGATATAATGAACGATAGAGCACGAGTGCAAAATTTACGTGATGAATTTTTGTCTGCTTGCAGACAAATAAATTTATCAAGGAAATTTTATTTGAGTGTCAACGAACACTGAGAAACCGTAGGTCTCGAAGTGAACGAGCACGAGTGCAAAGAATATACAAGTGCAAATACACATATACGAAATCACATTATATATAGAAAGGCGGTGGAAGTGAATGGCAAAGTATTTGGCGTTCGAATCCATGACAGAGGGGTTGGAGAACAAGGTTATACAGGATCTGAAATTTAAAACAGGAAATTTCTTATGGAGGATCAAATTCAACATACCATTGGATCCCAAGACGGTAAACAATGTGAATCTCTATGTTACAACAGTGAACTTGTCACCGTTGCGAACAGCGATTCGGTATAATTCGTTGGAAAACGAGATCGAAGTAGAGCCGTTGGAGCCATATGCCCAAGACGAATCCTACATATTAAATATTACAACTAATGTTACGTCCTTATCGGGCAAACCATTAAAAGAACCGCTACAGGTACAGTTTAAGTTTGAAGGACAGAATGCTGCCGGCTGATAATTGGTTATTGTTTTCGGTAGTAGATACAAAAGCGGTGGGGAGATGAGGAAGTAGTCGGTTTTGGTGGTATTGTTGGAACCGACTGTGTGAGGAGACCATGAAGAAGAAACGAAAACGATTTCATTTAAAAGACATACGCTTACGGGAAAGAATGCTTCTTATTTATATTATAGGAGGCATTATTCCATTTATAGGGACTAGTATTTATGTTAACAGCCGATCCGGGGATGCGATTCTGGAAGCCAGTAAAACGACACAAAAAGAAATGGTATCCGTTTTGGTTTCTGAGACCAGCCAGCTTATGTCTTTAGGCGAACGTGTGGCAGGAGAGTTATGCCGGAACAATGAGCTGCGGCGAATGGTGGGAACGGAGTATGCGGATGGGAAGCTGCCGGAACAGGACAAGCTGGAAATAAAGAATTTGCAGATGTTGCAGAAGGATTATAAGGAGAGATTTTCGGGGATAACTATTTATACGGAGAATCAGACGCTTTCTTCCGCCAG
>CAMWKN010000426.1 GCA_947174825.1 uncultured Clostridium sp. | reverse complement strand
AAAAAAGTATTTTATTGAAAGTCCTTTGAATATTCGGTTTATAAATCATGACTTTCCCCCATATCTCCTTCCGCAGAAAATCTACTCCTTCCTACCAAAACAGTTCTCGATATCAGCACTTTCTTTCTGAATTCATGTACTCCTGCAGAAGTTCTACTCTTCCCTGCCAAAACAGCTCTACACTACAGAATCTTACCTACGTCTATTCATTCAGAAAAGAAGTATCCAATTCTACCCCTTCCATAAAACGAGCATTCAGCTTGCGAATCATACTGCAATATTGATGTTCAGAAGCAAAGAACTCTCCTGCCAGACCGTTATTCTGCAAATCTGCAAATTCCTTCTGCACATTGTTATTCTCGGCAATAAAGTCTTCACCGCCACGCATCTGCGCAGCAATACTCCTGCGGCGATATTCTCCAATCCGTCGATACAGATCCGGCTGCGCCTTCACCCTCTGCAATAGATTCTGATACTGATTAAACTCTCTTGTACTCTTGATCTGCTGTAACAGCTGATCCATCATCAATTCTGTTTCCCCCATCTATCCTGTCCTTTCCATTATTCCACTTCCATAATAATTGGCAAAATCATAGGATTCCTCTTCATCTTCTTCCACAGATAATCGCTTAGGCTGTCCTTGATCTCGGTTTTGATTTTCCCCCAATCTGTCACATGGGTATCCAGACATCTCTCCAATGCGGAGTACACGATCTCCCGTGCCTCATCCATCAGATACTCCGATTCCCTCACATACACAAATCCTCTGGATACAATATCCGGACCTGCCAAAAGCTGATTGGTGTATTTTTCTAAAGTTAATACAATGATAATCAAACCGTTCTCAGACAGATACTGGCGGTCACGCAATACAATATTTCCTACATCGCCTACTCCCAGTCCATCTACCATGATGCCCTGCGCCTGTACTTTTCCTACCCTCTGGGCATAATCTTCTGTCAGCTCCAAAACGTCTCCCGAAGATAAAATAATGGTATTTTCCTTTGGAATTCCCATCTGCTGCGCCAATTCTGCATGTGCCTGAAGATGCTGATACTCTCCATGCACCGGAATCGCATACTGCGGTTTTACCAGAGAGTAGATCAGTTTAATCTCCTCCTGAGAAGCATGCCCTGACACATGGGTATCATGTACAATCACTCTGGCACCCTTTTCGGACAACTCATTGATTACCTTGGACACGGATTTCTCATTGCCCGGAATTGGTCTGGAGCTAAAGATAACCGTATCCCCTGGCTGAATCGATACTTTTCGATGTATATTTGCCGCCATACGGGATAGCGCTGCCATTGCCTCCCCCTGACTACCCGTGGTAATCAGCACCAGCTTCTCTGGCGGGTAATTCTTCATCTGCTCCATATCAATAATAATATTAGATGGAACATTTAAATATCCCAACTCGGTTGCTGTGGTAATTACATTAACCATGCTACGTCCCTCTACCACTACCTTACGCCCGAACTTGTCCGCAGAATTAATAATCTGCTGTACTCGATCCACATTGGAGGCAAAGGTTGCAACAATAATGCGATTTTTCTCATTATCAGCAAAAATATTGTCAAAAGTTTTGCCCACTGTCTGCTCTGACATGGTAAATCCCGGCTTCATGACATTGGTACTGTCTGCCATCAGAGCTAATACTCCCTTTTTGCCCAACTCACCAAAACGCTGTAAATCAATGGTTCCTCCACTAACCGGAGTAAAATCCACCTTGAAATCACCAGTATGAACCACAGTACCCACCGGTGAAAAAATTGCCAATGCTGCTGCATCCGAAATACTATGGTTTGTTCGGATAAACTCAATCCGGAAACAGCCCAGATTAATGGACTGTCCATATTGAACCACCTTGCCTTTAAATGGTTTTGGCAAGGTATGCTCTTTTAGCTTGTTCTCAATCAATCCCATGGTAAGCTGTGTAGCATAAACCGGCACATTGACATCCTTTAATACATAAGGCAGAGCGCCAATATGGTCCTCATGTCCATGGGTAATCAAAAAACCCTTTACCTTATCCAGATTTTCTTTGAGATAGGATACATCCGGAATAACTAAATCAATCCCCAACATATCATCTCCCGGGAAGGATAATCCACAATCTACCACGATAATGCTATCCTCATATTCAAATGCGGTAATATTCATACCGATCTGTTCAAGCCCTCCCAAAGGAATGATTTTCAATCCATGTCCCAGAGTGATCTTTTCTTTCTTCTTAGGCAGCTGCTTCGCCGAAGGTTTACGAATTGCCAATGGAGAATTCGCTATAATCTTCTTTTTGTCCCCGGTCACTTTTTTGATCTCTTTCTTATCTGCGGCCGTCTTTTTATTTTCTTTCCCTTCTTTTTTCTCTTTCCCTGCTTTCCCGTCCTTCTTATCTTTGCTCTCTTTCTTCTCTTTTCCGCCTGTTTTTTCTGCTTTTGCCGTTCTACGAATCATCCTTTTTTTGGTTTTTTCCTCCTTTTCCAATTCCGTACGTTTGTCTGTATCTTTCTTCACTAATATCCCTACCTTTCTATTTTGCATTTTTTGCACACGAAAAGAACGTCGTCTTATATCTAAAACGTATCCCTCCTATGTAATCTGTTATTTATCTGGTGTCTCTATAGCAACATCATCCAATAATTCCACGAACACTTTGGATAATGCATCTAATTCTGCTTCCTCTACAATCATTTCGTATATACACTGTCCGTCCTGATCTTCCAATTCCCGCATAATATAGGCATCTGCCTCATCTTCATCGCTATCAGTAACCAATAAATAGTTGCTACCGGAAATGGTCGTCTGCTCCAGTACAAAAAAACTGGTCTCCTCTCCCTCATCCGTAGTAAATACAATCTGTTTCTCTGCCATATTCTCATTCCTGATGCGCTATTCCGTCCAAATACCCCTGTAATATGATAGAGGCAGCCACCTTATCAATATATTGTTTCCGCCGATCTCTATGAACGCCACCCTCTTGCAGTACGGCATCCGCTGCTACTGTGGTCAAACGCTCGTCATGATATACTACGGTTAACCCGGTACGCTGTTCAATCATGCTGCCAAACTCTCTGGTTCGTTCGCACCGTTCTCCTTCCTCATTATTCATTTTCTTTGGTAAGCCGATCACTACGGTCTCCACATCATATTCCCGGGGGAGATCT
>CAMWKN010000425.1 GCA_947174825.1 uncultured Clostridium sp. | reverse complement strand
TGCAGAAATCCCCACAAGCCATCTCCTGACCTTCATACCAAAACCATCCTATCATAACATCATATTATCTGAGTACAACAAAAGCAGATTACTTTGTCATTATTTTTAACATAAATTAATTTGATTTGCTGTACTTGAATAAGGATAGGATACTAAGGTTTTGCATCACTTTTTCTGCCTAATTCCATCAAAATTGTATCATTTTTTCCAATAACAGACCCATCACCAAAGAATTGCTTTCATAACCATATTTAATGTTTCGGTAAATCTCCAAAGATGCATCGATATCCTCAAATCCAATGCTTCCAATCAATGCCCCATACTTGAATTTATAACTATAGTCCTCAATTCCACCATTTAAAAATCCTTGATAGGTAATCAGGTCGTAATAATGCATCACACCATCCCACCATACATAAGGATCAATCTCGCTGGCAGAACTTACACTATCTGTTACATCATATACCGCACTCTTCCCATCATCTGTTTGTCCCATTTTTTGGACAAGTTGAAAATAATAAATTTTATGATATTCCTCATCCAGATAAAGTGTAATATTTCTCTTTTTACTTTTATACTCCACTTTCCAACAACTAATTCCCTTCATACTATCCTGTTCACTTGCCACATAAATCGTATAGCGTTCACATAATTTCATGTTCTTTGCCTTAGGTTTATAAGCGGTGAGAATAAGCTGATTCTCCTTCATTTTCTTAAATTCTTCCCGAACTATTTTTGTCATTTCTTTTCGACTAGGATTAATCTCTGTCTCGTTCATCCTGACAGCACTCAGCATGTTACCAGAATCTCTCGCCTGTGTCAGCGCATGTATTTTTTCCGCAAAAGAAGTATAGGCTGTTTCATAAGTCTGAATCTTAATATCTGTCGTTACCATATTATTTAAGGTATCTTTATCTGTATAGGCACAGTAATATTCTGGAAAGCGGATTGCCACATATAGCAATGTCCCCACACAAAGCAGCCCGCATGCGGTGCTCAATATTCTACGAAGGATTCTGCTCATAATTTCCCTCTCCTTTCTGATCACTGTCCACAAAATGGATCTGTATAGTAGTCCCCTCTCCTTGTTTACTCTGGATAGACCACCTGGCTTGATGGAGAACAATAATCTTCTGACAGAGTGCCATTCCAATTCCTGCTCCTCCCTCTTTTCTGGCTCTGGATTTATCCACCATATAAAAGGGTTCTGTAATCTTATAAATCTCATCCTGAGGAATTCCACATCCATCATCACAGATTTTAAAAACATAGCCGCCAGATTCGACCATTCCCTCTAATATAATAAAGCCTTCTTCTCTACATGCCTTTCTGGCATTATCAATCAAATTAGAGAACAGGGATAGCAGCAAATCCGGATCCCCATATAAAACCCCTTCCTCCACTTGAACCGTAAGCTGTATCTCCTTTTGCAGTAACAACTGCTCCGTCATTTTTTGAACTTGAGCAATCAGAGAAAGCACATCGATACGCTGCATTTCAATCTCCTGTTTATCCACATAAGAAATCTCCATCATTTTTTTTGCTAAATGCTCCAAGCGTTTTCCCTGTCTGAAAATATAATCCGAAGATTCCACAATTTCCTCTCTGCTCATATCCATGGAGCGAATCATATCCGCATAACCAATAATGGAAGTTAAAGGAGTTTTTAATTCATGAGAAAAAGCTTCCGTAAACTCTTCCTGTCTTCTGGCATCCTCCTCCAATTTCACAATACTTTCTTCTAACTCTCCTGCCATCTGGTTGAAATCCTGTCCCAAAACTGCCACTTCATCGTGTCCCTTTTCACGGACACGACTTTTGTAATCTCCACGGGCGAAAGCACGGGTAGCCTGAGAAAGTTTTCGAATTGGTCTGGTAAATTGGATGGAAAATAAAAACAGTACTACCCCTGACACGGCAGTAACCATAATTAACATCAAAAGATATCGGTCATATAATTTCTCCCGATCCTGATAAATATGATCAATTTCCCGATGAATCTCTATAACATAACTCTCTGTATTATTAGGTGTTTTACATAGAGATTCCAGATAATAATGTCCATCCCTTTGAACAATTTGCCAGGCGGCAGAGGGAATATCCTGAATCTTTTGAATCAAATCACCTTGATAGCTGCTGTTCTGAAATACAATCTGGTTTTCTTCGTTATAAATAACCAGCGTACTCTGCGAATTATTCAGACTCTGTTGGATGGAACGGGCGATTTCGCTCATGGCAATATCTGTTGCCTGATAATCCTTGGGCAAGCCCTCTAAAGATGCCACCATGGCATACTGGAACATCTTCATTTCTTCAATACTTCGCTCAATCTCCCTGTTTAACATGGTTTGAAATGCTGTCTGTACCAGAATGTTGCCAAAGACCATATAGGACAGCAAAATCACACACATCATCGTAATAAATAATTTCCCAAATAACTTCATATGCTACCTCTGCCTATCCGCAACAAAACGGTATCCCACTTTATACACTGCTTCAATATTCTTTTCCAATCCTGCTTTTTTCCGCAGTCTTTGTACATGCAGATCTACAGTCCTACTGTCCCCCATATAGCTGCTCTCCCACACATGTTCATAAATTACCTCCCGATATAATGCCACATTGGGATTCCGCACAAAAAGCAGCAGAAGATCAAACTCCTTGTAGGTCAGTTTTAATAATTCGCCATTTTTATAGACATTCCGAGACACAATATCAATATGTAAATCCAGTACATCCATGGTTTGCTCCATTTTCTGAAAACGCCGAAGTACATTTTCCACCCGCGCCAGCAGTTCCAACACCTCAAATGGTTTGGTAATGTAGTCCTCAGCTCCCGAACGCAGACCCCTTACTTTATCCGTAGTTTCTCCCTTTGCCGTCAAAAAGATAACCGGTATTTCCAAGCTTCTGGCATACTCTAACAATTCATAACCATTAATTTTGGGCAGCATAATATCCAGCAGACACAAATCGTAATGCCCCATCTGCATTTTATCTGCCCCCTCCTGTCCATCATATGAGATGTCACAGGCAGAGCCTGCTCCACTGAAAGTAAATTTTATTAAAATGAAGGATATGGACATATTATAGCCTATGCATACTGGGGCTGTCTATTATCCACATCTCCGAGCCCACGAGACCTCTCTACATATCGTATGCCGTCTTCTG
>CAMWKN010000424.1 GCA_947174825.1 uncultured Clostridium sp. | reverse complement strand
ATATCTTGTTGCCTGTAATTACAACATGTGTGTTGAACCCCATCAAAACCCTGGTCATGCATAAAGATAACATCCGCAAGACCAAGACGGACAAGGCCGACACATTCATCATTGCCAAAACACTTATGATGCAAGATTCCTACAGGTTTGTCTCTTTCTATGACCTTAACCTGATGGATCTCAAGCAGCTTGGATGTTTCCGCCTGAAAGCCATTAAACAGCGGACACGGTTAAAAATCCAGCTGACTTCCTATGTTGACCAGGCATTTCCAGAATTGCAGTATTTTTTTCAAATCCCGTCTGCATCAAAAAGCCGTCTACGCACTTTTGAAAGAGGCTCCCACGCCTCAGGACATTGCTTCCATGCAAGTGTAACTTGCATTGCATATTGACTCATCTGAGCCATCTCCTTATGGTTGCCTCACACGGTCATTTTAAAAAGGAGCAGGCAAAAGAATTAAGAGTTCTCGCACAGAAGTCTGTCGGTGCTAACGGCAACGCCCTATCTATTCTATTCAGATAACTCACACCATTTCACAGATCGAGTTACTGGATAGCCAGTTAAACAGTGATGAGGCTGAAATGATACAGATCACGAAATTCAATGATCCTGTTATCATGATCATTCTGAGTATCGGTTACATCAACGGAGGAATGATACTTGGTGAGATCGGTGATATACACCGCTTCTCAAGCCCCTCTAAGCTACTTGCTCTTGCCGATTTAGCCCCTTCTGTTTACCAGTCCAGTAACTACTGTGCAAAACGCACCAGAATGTCCAAACGCGGCTCCAGAGTGCCAGATATGCACTCATGAACGCAGCCCACAATGTTGTAAAGAATAACGTCACCTTCAAAACTTACTATGACACCAAGATGGCGGAAGACCGGACTCACTACAATACCCTCGGGCACTGTGCTGGCAAGCTTGTCAGTATCATCTTGAAGATGCTTACTGACGAAATCGAATTAATCTCAATTAAGAGGTCTGTATACCAATATCGGTAGATTTTAAAAATGCACCTTTGGGGGAGCTTTTTTAAGGTTACTCTTTTTTACCACCGATACGAAAAAGAAATTTTTTGCTAATTTAGACTTGACCTTTCATAGTTGGTCTCCCTTTTAATAAACTTTTAACATTTGTAAATTGATATAATCACCGATTCCTTTTACCAGAAATAAAAAAGCTCCTCACCAGATATGGTACAATAAAAATATTTAAAACCAATCACCCAAGAAAGAAGTTATTCTAATATCAATACTACCAAACAAACCACTTCCTTTGGCAAATATTTTTGGACATATAAAACCAAAATAGCAATCCTACATTTCAGTCTCCATTAGAACAGTATATTACTATTGATGAAATTGTTCCGATTACGTTCCATAATCTTTCTATACATCGCCAGATTGGTTCCATAAATATCGTTTCGCGCTTTTCTCTTGTCTCTGCCCATCCCGCGTGTCTTTTTTATCCCCACAGACCAGCTTCTGCTTACTTTACTTCATTCAAAATCAACCATTGATCCTGTCTATCTATGTCGCATACATAAACTCATCTGCTTAATTCTGTTCTATTATTCCTACACCGTCCACTCCACTTTCGCTAACCCTTAAAATTATTTCACAATTTTCCTCCTAAAACTTAGTTTTGCAATTCAACCACAATTAGAGGTCAAATTTATTATATCGTTAATATTACAAATTGTCAATTATCGCAAATTAATGGTTTATATTGAAAAATTGTAGGATTACAATACATATGTTACAACTGAATATTTAAAAAGACAAAGATACCTGTTCCGTGTTATATTTTAATTGCCAAACCAAAATCCAACCAGAAAGAAGGTATCCCCGCATGGCAAGTCTAACGAAAAAAGTCCGACTGCTGAGCCATTCTTGAAAAACTTCATAAATCTTCCTTACTGTATCAAAGTCAAAAACAATGCCATGGCAACAATACCTGTCATCATCAGGCTCCAAAATACGCTGATGACTGTTGCCGCAATATTTACAAGGCCGCGGCTTTCATTGTTCCTGACACAAATGATGGAAAGGATAAGCCCCCACCATAACACAAACAATATAGACACGACCCAAGCCGTACTTCCCCCTTCCGAGAGTGTGATTTTGAGCAACACAGAGATGAGCGTTGCCAAGGGAAGAATGCTGACAATCAGTGATATCATGCTTAAAGTTTTCCGTTTTTTGTTTTCACATATTATAATCACCAATTTCAGGTTCACGAGATAATAATTCATCTCCATTTAATTCATACCATTCATTATGAAAATTCTGTTCCAAACTGCCTGCGGGCAATCTCCGCATCATTCAGAAGAAAAACGGATGCAAATGAATAATCTTGCATTTCCTGTTTCATGCTCTGTCTCCGGGCATTCTAAGGCGAGGCCTTCGTTCCCTTTGATGTGTATCTTATCATCAGAATAATAACGGCAATTGCCACCAACAGTTCTGTAATCGGCATGGCAAACCAGATAAAACCGGCTCCTGCCAAAGCAGGCAGCGCATAAATCAAAATTCCACTGACAACCATTCCCCTCGCGACAGAAACAAGGAAAGAGGCACCCGGTTTCATTAATGACTGGAAGTAATAGGTCGAAAAAACATTCAGCGGCAATAACAGGAATGATATCCCATAGCTGCGCATAATGGACGGTGCAATCCGGCATACGGCTTCTGTTGGAGCCATGAAAACACGGATAAACCCATTTGGAACCGCCCAAACGGATATTGTCCATGCAACACTGAAAAATGCCACTGTATACAGCGCATATCGGAGTGTTCCTTTAATCCGCGCCCAGTCACGTGCGCCATAACTGACAGATAAAATGGGCTGTGCCGCCTGCCCCACACTATACGCACAACACTGTACAATCGTGCTGACATTCACAATGACACCGTAAACAGATAAGGCATCCGTCCCAAAATACCTTACAATCTGTCGGTTAAATATCATGGTCAAAAAGCCCATTGCCACGTCAATAAAGAAAGTGGAAAATCCGACCACCAGAATCTGCCATGCCTTTTTTAAGAAGAGGGAAGGAAAAACAAAGCGCAAACTGTTTTTATGTGTGAAAAAATGAGAAAGCATGACCACGCAAGTAATGGCTGCCCCTATTGCGGTTGCCAATCCTGCGCCCTGTATTCCCATGTCCAAAGT
>CAMWKN010000423.1 GCA_947174825.1 uncultured Clostridium sp. | reverse complement strand
TCAGAAAGCATCTGCGTATAACCGATAATCCCCGTAAGGGGCGTACGCAGATCATGTCGAAACGCACCATCCATTTTCCGCTGCTCCTCAATCAGCTCCCATATTCCCTGCTGATTTTTCTGTACTGCACACCGCATGCCATCCATTGCCTTGCAGATATCACCCATCTCATCTTGGCTGTCATAATAGCACGAGTAGCTTAAATCATTTCTCCCGATTGCTTCCATTTCCATTTTTAAAAGATAAAGCGGTTCCCGCAGCTTGGTGTGATAATAAATCAATGCAACCAGACAGATTGCGCCTACCGAGCAGACCGGTATAGACAAGGCTTTTACCACAGTTAAAAACTCCCATAACCGTTCATCTTTTTCCGGCAGTCTGATTGCATGATTGGTTGTCGTTACCCTCCATTCCCCATTCGATTCATATAAAATAAAAGTCCCCTCTTCGGTATAAACATATTCGTCATCTATTTCATTTACACGCCGGATAATCTGCATATATCCGCTGCATATCTCATTGATCAACCAGATTGCCCCTAATGCTGCCAAAAGTGCCAGCAGCATATAGAAAATCATGGACTTTTGCAGGGACATATTTCTTTCCTTTATCCGGACACGTTCTAATATACTGTCTATCCAATCCATCGATAACCAACTCCCCATACAGTCTCAATTAATGTTTCATTTGTATACTTTTTTAGCTTTGAACGGATTCTTCGGATATGCTCGGTAATAATACTGCTCTCACCCTCCTTGTCATATCCCCATAGGTGCTCATAAATCATTTCCTTTGTAAAAACCTGATTTTGATGTGAACTCAGAAAAACGACAATCTCATATTCCGTTTTGGTAAGGGCAACCTCTTTTCCCTGATACAAAACCTGCCGTCCGGCATAAGAAATTGTAAATCCACCGATAAACCCTACGGTTTCTTTCCCGGATGCCCTCTTCTGTCTCCGCAGATGGGCGGCTACCCGCTCCTTAAGCTCTGCAATCCCAAAGGGCTTTTCAATATAATCGTCACCTCCTGCACGGAAGCCCATTACCTTGTCCTCCTCCTCAATCCTTGCTGTAAGAAATAAAATCGGACAGGTGACATATTCCCGTATGCGCTTACACACCTCGAGTCCATCCATACAGGGCATATTGATATCCAGTAAAATGCAGTCTATGCCCTGCATATCAGTCTCACCCTGTCCGTCTTCGTCTTCCACCAACAAGCGGTTTTCAGCTGCTTTCCCCAAAATGGAAGTAATTTTTGAAAGCGCCTCCTCACCGTCATTCGCTGTGTAAACCATATATCCCTCTAATGTAAAAATCTGCTTTAACATGTCACATATTTCTCTCTCGTCATCTACAATTAAGAGTGTTTCCTTCATGGCATTTTCTCCTATATTGAGCAGTTATGTTGCGAATTTAGTGCAAAAATACACTTGGCCACTTAGCGAGCATAGTGTTGCAATTTTAGTTTGACATAAATTTCTCTATTTTTTCTCTATTTTTCCTAAATATTACCATACGACAGTAAATTATGCCATTCCAAAATATTTCGATAAAATCCTTTGTTGTGATTCCAGGTAAAAGTGTTTATAATGGGGTGTAGAAAAGGAATAAATGGAAGAGATTCGAAAGAAGGAAATGACTATATGAATTTACCGATCAGCGTCACGCAAAATGACTTATTAGAAATATTATTAAATGTTGCAACGGTTCGTCCGGTTTTTATCTGGGGGGCTCCTGGTATTGGCAAATCTGCACTGGTAGAAAAATTTGCGAGAGAAGTTGGACTTCCATGTGTATCCTTACTTGGAAGTCAGCTTGCTCCGGAAGACATTATTGGAATTCCTCAAATTCAGAATGATGTCAGTACATTTCTTCCTCCCAAAATGATTGCACGAAAAGATCCCTATGTTCTTTTTTTAGATGAATTGAATGCCTGCTCTCAGGAAGTACAAAAAGCTTTTTACAGCCTCATTCATGAGAAAAGAATCGGAGAATATCATCTCCCAGAGGGGAGTATTGTTATCGGTGCAGGAAACAGAGCCCAGGACTCTGCCATTGTAAAAACCATGTCTTCTGCCCTGATTAACAGAATGTTTCATGTGCAGTTAAAAGCTGATCCGCAGCAATGGATTAACTGGGCTTATGAGGAAGGGCTTCATCTATGGGTTATTGATTATATCACACAGAGACCGGACCATCTGTTTTCGGAACCTCCAAAAACAGAAGAGCCGTATTCTACTCCGCGTTCCTGGCATATGTTAAGCGATGCCTTGAAATCCTATGGTGCAGGTGACAAGGCCATCAGTGAAGCAATGTTAAAAATGATTACATACGGATGTATCAGTGCCAGCCATGCAGGGATGTTTCTTGCCTATACAAAGCAGATGGGCAACAAGAATCTGATTAATGATATTATCAAGGGTGAGGCAAAATGGCCTGCGAAACCAGAGGAAAGAGATGTTCTTTATTTCTTGGCGCAGTCATTTCGGGCAAAGCTTTTGCAGGAGCTTCCGGACAATAAAAAGAACCTAAGTGGCGATGCAAAATTCTTAACACACCGGGCAAAAGCTTTGATGAAAGATCTGGCTACTATCAATCATGAAATTGCACAGATGGTAGTATCTGCTGATGAAGGTAAAGTTTTACCGGAGTGGTTTATGGTTGAGATTATCCGAGATTTGCCACGACTTGTTCAGAATTAATTTCATCTGCAAAAAGAGGTAATAGGGAAATGGCAAAGAAAAAGAAAAAAGAGAAGAAAAAATCCCAGCAGCAAATAAATGTTGAAAATCTACAAGCTGGTATTTCCATAATTGAACTTCATCCATTATTTGGGGGATGCTTTTATTGCAATATCCGGAACGATGGTAAAAATCTAGGAAAAGAAACATATGCAACCGTATCTTCATATGGAGAGATTCTATTAAACGAAAACAAATATCTTTTGCCAAAACAATGGGCATATGTGATAGCCCACAACAAGCTTCATCTTGCCTTTGGTCATTTTGACGCGGATAAAATGCCAGGATATTTCATTACAGACGAACTTGGAAATAAAACTAAAAAATTGGAATTTATTCCGTTGCTCTGGAATATGGCTTGTGATATTTATGTTGATAAATTTCTTTCAGATATACAATTCGGACAGTCTATTCATGACAGGATAGATAGCGTATTTTCG
>CAMWKN010000422.1 GCA_947174825.1 uncultured Clostridium sp. | reverse complement strand
GTGCCAGTGGTTTTGATGGATTTATGCAGGAGCATGTATCATTGGCTCCAGACCGTGTGGTTCGTTTGCCAGATGGTGTGGATAAAGTGATTGCAGCCTTTACGGAGTTGGTATCGGTCAGTGTGTCTGCCCTGCGTAGGTTTGACCAGTTTGCCCATGCCCGCCGTAATGCGGTGGGGATCTGGGGAGATGGTAACCTGGGATATATTACAGCAATCTTTTTTAAGTCCATGTTTCCGGATACGAAATTGTATATCTTTGGTGTGGATCAGGAAAAATTGTCCAGCTTTGCATTTGCGGATGATACCTTCTCGGTTACGGATATTCCAAAAGATCTGTATATCGACCATGCCATTGAGTGTGTGGGCAGTGCACCTTCTGGACAGGCGATTGAACAAATGATTGACCATATTTATCCAGAGGGAACCATATCGCTGCTGGGTGTGTCGGAATATCCCATTCCGATTAATACCCGTATGGTTCTGGAGAAGGGCTTACGCTTGTTTGGCAGCAGTCGTAGTGGACGGGCGGATTTCCTCAAGACGGTGGAACTGTATCAGGAGCATCCGGAGATCATCAGTTATCTCAGTAATATCGTAGGAGCACAGGTTGAAGTAAAGACGATTAAAGACATGACGAAAGCTTTTGAGACAGATATCCGGAAAAGTATTGGTAAGACAATTATGATTTGGAATAAATAAGAGTTACAGGAGGAATAGTCATGGAGATAAAGTACCAGAGTACGAGAAGCAAAGGAATGGAAGTGACAGCATCCCAGGCAATATTAAAGGGCCTGGCAGAGGATGGAGGTCTGTTTGTACCAAATCAGATACCGAAATTGGACTTGCCATTAACTAAGATTGCGGAGCTTTCCTATCAGGAAACAGCATATGAGGTAATGAAGCTTTTCTTTACTGATTTTACGGAAGAGGAGCTGAAAAATTGTATTAGCCGTGCCTATGATTCCAAGTTTGATACGAAAGAGATTGCACCTCTGGTGGAAAAGGATGGAAGCTATTACCTGGAATTATTCCATGGTGCTACCATTGCTTTTAAGGATATGGCATTATCTATTTTGCCACATCTATTGACCACTTCCGCACGTAAAAATCAAATTACCAATGAGATTGTGATTCTGACTGCTACTTCTGGAGATACCGGCAAAGCAGCTTTGGCAGGGTTTGCCGATGTAGAGGGAACCAGTATCATCGTCTTTTATCCCAAGAATGGTGTCAGTGCTATTCAGGAGAGACAGATGCTTACCCAGAAGGGAAATAATACCAAAGTGGTAGGGATTACCGGTAACTTTGATGATGCTCAGAGTGGCGTGAAAGCCATGTTTAATAATAAGGATCTGGCGAAAGTTATGGATGAGAAGGGATATCAGTTCTCTTCTGCCAATTCCATCAACATTGGTCGTCTGGTGCCACAGGTGGTTTATTATGTTTATGCTTATACCAGATTGTTGGGGCAGGGGGCAGTGCAGGATGGCGAGCCGGTGAACTTTGTAGTACCGACTGGTAATTTTGGTAATATTCTGGCAGCATTTTATGCAAAGAATATGGGAGTGCCTGTTGCGAAACTGATCTGTGCTTCCAATGAAAATAAAGTATTGTATGATTTCTTTGAGACAGGAATTTATGATAAGAACCGGGAGTTTATATTGACATCTTCTCCTTCTATGGATATCTTGATTTCCAGCAATTTGGAGCGATTGATTTATCAGATTGCCGGGAAAGATGCTGAGGCAACAGCGGATATGATGAAAGCATTGACAACGGCCGGAAAGTATAGTATTACCGATGAAATGAAAGCACAGATGCAGGATTTCATTGGCAGCTGGGCAGATGAGCAGCAGACGGCTGCAGAGATCCGGAGAATGTATGAGACAGCCGGCTATGTAATGGATACTCATACAGCGGGGGCATCAGCAGTTTATCATGAGTATCGGATGCGGACAGGAGATGAGACAAAGACAGTAATCGCATCCACTGCCAGTCCATATAAATTTGCAACTTCTGTCATGGGTGCTATTGATGAAAAGTATCAGGGGATGGAAGATTTCGCATTGATTGATGAATTGTGCAAGACCTCTGGTGTTACAATTCCAAAGGCAGTGGAGGAGATTCGGACTGCTCCGATTCTGCATGATACGGTATGTGAGACAGAGGATATGCAGAAGACCGTGGAAGGGATTCTGGGATTATAGTAGTAAATATAAGTAATGTCATACGAGACAGAATGATAGGATACCTCTTAAGTGGAAAAAGGTAAATAACCAAAATCTACTTAGGAGGTGTTTTAATATGTTCGGAAAGAATGGATTCAAATAAAGGTTGAAAAATGAATAAAAGTTCAAATAAACAGTTATTGATTAGAGGGAACTTCCTTGCTAACATGAAGTTGTAGGTGTTGTCATTTTTAGTTGACTTTGTAATAGAAAAGAGGAGAATAATGTTAGATAATGTGAAGATGGGGAAGTTTATTTGTGAGCAACGGAAACAAAAAAATTACACACAGCAGCAGTTGGCAGATGAATTGGGAGTAAGCTTTCAGGCAGTTTCCAAGTGGGAGAACGGCACGGTTTATCCGAGTATAGAGATCTTGCCGGAATTGTCGCAAATATTTGGCATTTCCATTGATGAGTTACTTATGGCGAATATTCATGGGAAAGAGGCATTGTCCTATGATAAAGCAGGAGTGGATATTTCCTATTCAGATTCTCTAAAAAAGGAGATGTCTAGGTTTCTGGTCAGTAAGGATCCGCGGGTATTGAATGGAGTGGGACCTTTTGCATCCCTGTATGATATTGATTTTCCCGACATTGGGAAACCGACTCTGGTATTGAAGTCCGAAGAACCAGGCTCCAAGCAGAAATTAGCGATGGAATATGGATATACCGAGTCCATTTGTCATGATATGATTAATCATCTGGTGAATGATGTGATCGTGATGGGCGCCAAACCCCTTGCCGTGTTAGATACCATTGTCTGTGGCAAGGCAGAGAAGGATACCATTCGTGCTTTTATCAAGGGAATCTCCAGTGCCTGTGAAGAAAATCAGTGCTCTCTGGTGGGCGGGGAAACTTCCATACAGCCTCAGGTGGTTCAAGCTGTCTCTTAAACACATCACCGAGCCCACGAGACCTCTCAACATAACGTAACCCGTCATATGCTTGAAAAAAAAAAA
>CAMWKN010000421.1 GCA_947174825.1 uncultured Clostridium sp. | reverse complement strand
ATACTGATATAATCCATACATGCCCGGGAATGGCTATCGACATAAGTAATACGAACTTCTACCTCACATCCGGCTGCTTCTATGGGAATTCCAACATAATTCCAATCTGTACCATAGGTATTCGTATATGCCGGATGCTCCGGAACATAAGGATCATATTGCAAATTCCCATCTATATAAACCTGGAAAAACATATTCTTACTACGAAAGCACAACGCATCTCCCACTTGAATCTCCTGGGGAATTGTATTATAGATAGAAAAAGCCTCCCTTTCTTTGGTACCCTCTGTGCGGTTCAGATGATTCAGATCCACCTCCTGTCCATCTTTTGTATGCCACCCTGTATCATAGGCAGATCCATTGTCAAAAAAATCATCCTTTAATTTTGTTCCCTTATACTGGCATATTGCCCACACTATCATAAATACAGCGAACAAAAACATTCCTATGTAAATGATTTCATAACTTTTTTTCCAGTTTTTCATCCGTACCCACTACCTTTCTAACGCACTAATACTTGAATTATTCTAAATTATATAGTAACTTTTGTCAATCAAACAATACTCCCGTCTTTCCCCAATCAGCATACCAATATCATCATACTCGGATAATTCCTGTCTAAACTCTCAATAACCTTGTCTTTTTTTCCGATGTGTGATAAAATTTTCGATGGAATTTTATTTTATAAGAGGAGGAAAACTATGAAATCAAGATTTTCAAAAACCATTACTTCACTGTTGCTAATTGCTGCGCTAGCGATCAGTGGAATTTCCTATCAGGGGAAAGAAGCAAAAGCAGCAGATAATTATACCACACTTTTGAGTGCAGATAATCTGGATGATGATTTACCGTTAACAGCCGGTCAGGAAGTAAAGCACAACTTCAACGTATCTTCTAATGGTACAATCAGTATTTTAGTGTACACACTTGCTAAGACTGCTATGACACTAAAAGTTAATTCTTCAACGGGAACGGAACTGTATAATAAGACGATCCTAAGTTCCGATTCAAACTGGTATGAATATCAATATAGTTCAGCGATTTCCCTGTACTATAATGGAATTACCTGGGAGCTGCCAACTTCCGGCAGTTATACTTTATCTCTTACATTTGAAGACGATATGTTTTACATGGTGTCTGCTCTACAGGGACCTGCAGTACAAACTGCAACCCAGCCACCAGTACAGACTCCAACTCCATACCTAAATGCACCAAGCACAGGTATTACCGTAACAGCTGGATTTTCCCAGAAAGTTTCCGTAAACAATGCTGGTGGTGCAGTGACATGGAGCAGCAGCAATAATTCTATTGCAACGGTAAACAACGGCAATATTACTGGCAAAAAAGCTGGTACCACTACTATTACCGCCCGGACAGCCAGTGGATATACCATGACATGTAAGGTTAAAGTCGTAAAAAATGTTTACAAAAGAAGTAAAGCAAAAGTATCACAAGTTACAGTCGGTAACAGTGCCTTTGACTTTTACAATATCTCCTATGACAAAAAAGGGAACCTGGTAATTAAGACAAGATTGCTTAACAACACCGGTAAACGAATCTTATCGTTAAGAAATATAAAAATTAAAATCAAAGATAACAACGGAAAAGTAATTGGAACTTATTCTGCCAAAAAAATTAAAAAGGTGAATTTGAATTCAGGTAAGGCAAAAGCATATACCTTTAAGATTAAGAAATCCAAATTAAAGAAGAAAAAAGCAAATCTGCCAATGATTACAGACATCGTAACATCTGGCAAATATGAATATCGTCAACGCCGGTAATCGTATAGAATGCTAAAGTAACACGGCAGAATACAAATTGGCAGTTCTGATATTAATTTCAAAAACACAGAAGACTGGTCATAAACCGACCAGTCTTCTATTTATTTTCCATAAAACGATACAAAATGTCATATCTTCTCAAACCAGATCTTCCTGAATTAAATCCTTCAGTAATTGTAATATCTCCGGCAAACCAGGTGTATCTTCTGGAAGCGCTAAGGCATCAATCCGTTTCCGTAATTCTTCCACCTGTTTCTGCTGTCTTTGAAAGCGACGAACCAGCCCCAGCTTCTCCTCGTAAGCACGGAGCTGTTTCGTAGCACGGCTAATCGCATCATACGCCCCCTGACGGGAAATCCCCTCACTGGCAGCAATTTCCGAATAGCCGTAATCTTCCATCATATATGCCTCAAACATCCGTCTCTGGTTTTCTTTTAACAAGGCTCCATAGAAATCATACAGCAAGGTAAGTTCAATACGTTCCTCTACACCAATGACTTGTTTCGTTTCCATTTTACACCGGATATGCCTTATTCTCGGTATCTGCTGCCTCAGCATCCACTTTCTTCTGCTGTGCCTCACGATACTTGAAGAATTCGGTAGCTACCTGTGGGAACAGGGCATAGGACAATACATCTTCATCCTGCTGCTTGTACTGTGCCATCTCTTTTTCCAGAGACTCTAACTGTGGAGCAATCTTATCTGCCGGACGACAGGTAATTACCTCCACATCATCTCCCAGACACTTCTTCTGTACTTCTTTATCAAATGGTTTCACCGTCTGCCCAAACTCACCGGATAACAGTTTCTTGGACTCCTTGGTAGCCATCTTATATCTCTCACCAGATACCACATTCAAAACTGCCTGGGTACCTACGATCTGAGAAGAAGGAGTAACCAATGGTGGTTCACCAAAGTCCTTACGCACTCTTGGCACTTCCTCCAGCACCTGCTCATACTTATCTTCCTGTCCCATTTCCTTTAACTGGGAAACCAGATTACTCAGCATACCGCCAGGTACCTGATAGCGCAAAGTCTGAATGTTCACTCCTAATACCTTGGTATTCATCAGACCAGACTGCAATGCCTCCTCCCGCATTGGACGGAAGTAATCAGCGATCTCAGCCAACTTCTCCTGATCCAGACCAGTATCATAAGGAGTTCCCTTGAATGCCTCTACCATAACCTCCGTAGCCGGCTGGCTGGTTCCCATAGAGAATGGAGACATCGCGGTATCAATAATATCACAACCTGCTTCTACTGCTTTCATATATGTCATGGCAGCTACACCAGAAGTATAGTGTGTATGCAGATCAATTGGAATCTCCACGGATTCTTTCAGCGCTTCCACTAACTCCGTTGCCTTTGCCGGAACCAAAAGTCCTGCCATATCCTTGATACATAGTGAC
>CAMWKN010000420.1 GCA_947174825.1 uncultured Clostridium sp. | reverse complement strand
GCCAAAAGAGACATGGCAATAAACGGCGCAAAAGATGCCATCACATTCAATATATCTTTCCGAAAGAACGAGCAGCAAGACAACAGCAGTATTAAAAGAACAACAGAAATTCCCCATATCCATTTTTTGATATATCCTGCCTGAACCCTCATAAATTGCCAGGAGGTCATACTCGGTTCTGAAAAATACCGCAAGAATTCCTGTTTTTTCTTAGGCTTTGGTGCCTGGTAATAATAAAGCAATTCCTGTTTGATCTGTTTTGTTTTCATCCATCTCACCCTTCTACCTCCTTTTTCAAAAAAGTCAAAAGTTTCTGACATCTCCTGTATAGTGCAAAGCGTGATACATGATACAGAGATGCCAGACTCATTAATGGAACTTCATTCACATAACGCAACAAAATAAGCTCTCTGTCCTCTTCTGATAATTTCTGCAAAGCCGAACGCAGAAGGCTTTTATTGATATATTCCTCCTCTGGTCCCGGAATACTTATGCCTATCTGTTCCTGTCGATTCCCCGAGAGTAATTCCGCTTTCTTCTTACGGTATTCGTCAGTACACAAATTGCGCGCGATTGTGTACAATAGTTTCAGAGAATCTCCCTTTCCATATGATGCCTGATGATTCAGAAAGCGTAAAAAGGTTTCCTGCGTCACATCTTCTGCAGTTTCTCTGTGATGCAGTTTAAAATAGCAATAGCGGTATATTTTGTCATATTGTTCTGCATAATCCATGGACACCTGAGAAACCTCCTTTCACTATGTATAACGGATAAGATGGAATAATGTGCGCTAAACGCAAAATTTTATTCATGCAGGTCTGCGGTCTCTATGAAAAACCCAGTTTATCCAAAAAAACTGATTGACTTATATACATTTACATAGTAACATTAATTCAACTAAATGCCTAAAAATTTAGGAAAAAACTGGCTTATATTTCTCACATTGACAACAATAAAACACCTAAGTCTGGTATAATAGGAATAACCATAAACACAAAATGCTAGGAAAGAGCTGAAGATCCGCAGCCTGCTCAAAGCATCCAACATCCGCCGAAAAAAGCGGATGTGTTTTTGGTATTTTTCAGTTTTTACTTCTACTAGTGTTTCAGAACGGTAACCTGTATCATTTTCTGAATTCCAAAAAACAGGATACTGCATTTTCAAAAAATATCTATTACCGTTTTCTGAATGAAGCCAGATTTAACTGGAAACATTTTATCACTCTGCCCGCATTTATCAGGGAGTTGTACTCTAATTTGATATGGGAAGTTTGAGTAAAATAATAATATATCATGAAACACGAAAAGGGGAAAAATTATGGAAAAAAAGAGCCTTTTTCTGAAAAAGAAAAGATTTTTTGCCTGTCTGCTGGCAGTGGTATTTCTGATGGGGGAAATTTTGCAATCTGTCTGTCTTCTGAAGGCAGATACTGTGTCAGGGATAGAAATCTCTGTTGTTACAATTGATAAAAAATCAGCAAGTGCATCTGGAAGCAATTTGGAAAATGCATTAGCAAAGCTGAATACAAGTTCTAGTACACAGATACAGCTTAATGAAATATCAGAGCTGGTCATAACGGGGGGACAGATCAAGGAAGCAGACTGGAGATACATATTTGAGCATAATGGTCTTCATGATTCCGAGAGTCCAGACCAATTTACCAAGCTTTCTGTTTTTCGTGCACAAGGCACTGGAAGGGGAACAGGTGTTATTCCAGATGTTGTATATTCAACCTACAAGTTTTTTCCTAACTCAATAAGAAAGTTGGAAATTCCGGATGGTATTACATCCATAGGAGATCTTTCATTTTTTGGTTGCCACATGTTGACAGACCTTACCATTCCCAGTAGTGTAAAAAGAATTGGAGATTCTGCCTTTATGAATTGTCATGGGCTACAGAACATAACTTTACCAAACGGTTTAAATACAATTGAAACCGCTGCTTTTCATTATTGCAACGGTCTGAAACAAATCAAAATACCAGATAGTGTAACAGAAATAGGAACCAATGCTTTTTCACAATGTTATGCATTAAAAGAAGTGACTCTGCCAAAAAATCTGACAAAAATTAGCAGTGGGGCATTTAGCAGCTGTACGAGTCTTGAACATATAATAATCCCAGACTCTGTAACAATAATAAACAATGGCGCATTTGCCGGATGCAATAAACTACAGGAAATTAAATTTCCAAGTTCCCTGGAATCCATTGGAAATTATCTAGGAGAAAACTTAAGTTCTATTAGTGGGGCATTTGCAGGTTGCTCCAGTCTAACGAAAGTCACAATCCCAGGTCATATAAAAACAATTGGAGCATGTGCATTTTTTAATTGTTTCAATTTGGAAGAGGTAGTCATCGAAAATGGTGTGGAGAGAATTGATCGTGGAGCATTCCAATATACCATCATTAATAAGATTGTTATTCCCAACAGTGTAAAAGAAATTGGTCTACAAGCATTTAATAAATGCAGTAAGCTGGAGGAAATTACAATTCCTGCCAGTGTTTCAACAATGCGATATAATGCTTTTTCTGATTGTCCAATACTGTCACGACTAAACTTACTTGTACATAATGAAGAGGAAATTACAGTCATTAATACACCAAATTCTGTAGCTGACAGAAATCCTTTTCTAAATGTCCCTACACCCCGCCATATGTCCTTTTATATGGAAGATGGAACACCGCTTTCTGACACTACTAATCCTTCCTTCGATGATATGGCAGCAGCATACATAGAAGCTGAGGATAATGATTCATCCGATAATCTCTGGTGGGACTGGCAGATAGTAAAAGTATGCTCTGTGAACTCCCATCTGACAAATCTTGCAGGAAGTAATGAGGCAGAAGTATGGCGGAATATTGATGGAAATTATACAACTATCCTGACCCCGTCAGAAGCAACTGAAGAAGTAATTTATGCACTGCCAGAAGATGTGGTAGTAAAAATCGGAGACCATACAGCATCACGAGGAACAGAGTATACATATGATCAAGACACAGGTATTCTTTCGATTGATGCATCTTATATCAATGAAAATATTGAAATCAAGGCAGAGGCGATTCAAACTCCCAAACTAGTTCCAACTCCGACACCAGAGCCAACTGTAAGCCCAACACCGGAACCATCCCCAAACCCAACAGCAAGTCCAAGTCCCACTCCCACTTTGGTTCCAACCGCCAACCCAAGCCCCAGTCC
>CAMWKN010000419.1 GCA_947174825.1 uncultured Clostridium sp. | reverse complement strand
AATTCTTCCCCTGGTATACCTTCAAAAATCTGCTGCAACCGTTTCAAGTCGCTCAATTTTCCCTCTTCTGCCTCTTCTGAAAAATTCCCCTGATGCGTATTTTTCAAATAGGCAACAAAGCCCATATAAAGAAATAAAAAAAAACTTTGTTCCTTCGATACATAATTTAATAACTTATTCCATATTTTTTTCATAGTCAACCTCCCCGCTGTAACTGCTTGAGCATGCACTTTCTTTGTCTATACTTTAAGATATGGCAATCTAACTTTTCAATTTGTTTCCTTGCTTTATATATTAAACTATATTTCTCTTTTTGTCTATATGAATTTATATACATAAAAATTTTCTATTTATATTTCCTAGCTATGTAACAAAATTTTCTTAGTACATTTCTATACTAATATTTTTCTATTTTTATATAAGTAATCTTCTATCTCTGCGGAATTACAAAACCGCCCCTATGTATCAATCATACATAAGGGCGGTTCATTATACTACAACAACTCTCTATTACATTTTCTCAGTATCCTACTTCTGAGCAATTGCTGCCTGCGCTGCTGCCAATCTAGCAATCGGCACACGGAATGGGCTACAAGATACATAGTCCAGACCAATCTTATGGCAGAACTCTACGGAAGAAGGATCTCCACCGTGCTCTCCACAGATACCGCAGTGCAGGGAAGAGCGAACTTTCTTACCTTTCTCTACAGCCATCTCCATCAGCTGACCAACACCAGTCTGATCCAGCTTAGCGAATGGATCGCTCTCGAAGATCTTTGCATCATAGTAAGCATCTAAGAACTTACCAGCATCATCACGGGAGAATCCGAATGTCATCTGTGTCAGATCGTTAGTACCGAAGCAGAAGAACTCAGCCTCAGATGCGATTTCATCAGCAGTCAGTGCTGCACGAGGAATCTCGATCATGGTACCTACTTCATACTTCATATCAGAACCTGCTGCTGCAATCTCAGCGTCAGCAGTCTCTACTACTACTTTCTTATCAACCTTCAGCTCTTTGATATCGCCAACCAGTGGGATCATGATCTCTGGCTCTACATTCCAATCTGGATGAGCTTTCTTTACATTGATAGCTGCACGGATAACAGCTGTTGTCTGCATCTTAGCAATTTCTGGATAAGTAACTGCCAGACGGCATCCACGATGACCCATCATTGGGTTGAACTCATGCAGAGAATCAATCATAGCCTTGATCTCCTCTACGCTCTTGCCCTTGGAATCAGCCAGTTTCTTGATATCAGCATCCTCAGTTGGAACGAACTCATGCAATGGAGGATCCAGGAAACGAATGGTAACTGGATTTCCTTCCAGTGCCTCATACAGTGCTTCGAAATCGCCCTGCTGGTATGGAAGAATCTTAGCCAGTGATTCTTCTCTCTCTTCTACTGTATCAGAACAGATCATCTCACGGAATGCAGCAATTCTGTCTTCCTCGAAGAACATATGCTCTGTACGGCAAAGTCCGATACCCTCTGCACCCAGCTCACGAGCTTTCTTAGCATCAGCCGGTGTATCAGCGTTTGTACGAACCTTCAATGTTCTATACTTGTCCGCCCAACCCATGATGCGACCAAACTCACCAGCGATGGTAGCGTCTACAGTTGGGATGATTCCATCATAAATGTTACCGGTTGTACCATCAATAGAGATCTCAGATCCCTCTGTATAGGTCTTACCAGCTAACTCAAACTTCTTGTTCTCTTCGTCCATGGTAATGTCGCCACAACCAGATACACAGCAGGTACCCATACCACGAGCAACTACGGCTGCATGTGATGTCATACCACCACGAACTGTCAGGATACCCTGTGCAGACTTCATACCAGTAATGTCTTCTGGAGAGGTCTCCAGACGAACCAGTACGACTTTCTCGCCACGGGCAGCCCATTCTACTGCATCATCAGCAGTAAATACTACCTTACCACAAGCAGCTCCCGGTGAAGCACCCAGTGCCTTTGCTACCGGAGTAGCAGCCTTTAATGCAGCTGCATCGAACTGTGGATGAAGAAGAGTATCCAGGTTACGAGGATCGATCATTGCAACTGCCTCTTCCTCACTTCTCATTCCCTCGTCTACTAAATCACAGGCAATCTTCAGAGCAGCCTGTGCAGTTCTCTTACCATTACGTGTCTGCAGCATGTACAGCTTTCTGTCTTCTACAGTAAACTCCATATCCTGCATATCTCTATAGTGCTTCTCTAATGTAGCACAAACCTCTGTAAACTGCTTAAATGCCTCTGGGAACTCTTGCTCCATCTGAGCGATTGGCATTGGTGTACGAACACCAGCTACTACGTCCTCGCCCTGTGCGTTCTTCAGGAACTCACCCATCAGCTTCTTCTCGCCGGTAGCAGGGTCACGGGTAAATGCAACACCAGTACCGCAGTTATCGCCCATGTTACCAAATGCCATAGACTGTACGTTTACAGCAGTACCCCAAGAGTAAGGGATATCATTATCACGACGATATACATTAGCACGAGGGTTGTCCCAAGAACGGAATACAGCCTTTACTGCACCCATCAGCTGCTCCTTAGGATCATCTGGGAAATCAGAACCGATCTTCTCTTTGTACTCTGCTTTGAACTGAGAAGCCAATTCCTTCAAATCATCAGCAGTCAGGTCAACGTCCTGTGTTACCCCTCTGTCTGCTTTCATCTTGTCAATCAGCTCTTCGAAATATTTCTTGCCGACTTCCATAACTACGTCAGAATACATCTGAATAAAACGACGATAGCAATCCCATGCCCAACGTGGATTTCCAGACTTCTCAGCAATGGTATTTACTACAGTCTCATTTAAACCAAGGTTCAAAATAGTATCCATCATACCAGGCATAGAAGCACGGGCACCAGAACGAACAGATACCAGAAGAGGATTCTCCTTGTCTCCAAACTTCTTACCAGTGATCTCCTCCATCTTTACGATGTACTCATTGATCTGTCCCTGGATCTCAGCATTAATCTCACGACCGTCCTCATAATACTGTGTACAAGCCTCCGTTGTAATTGTGAATCCCTGTGGTACCGGAAGACCCAAGCTGGTCATCTCTGCCAGGTTTGCACCTTTACCACCCAAAAGCTCACGCATGTCTGCGTTACCTTCTTTGAACAAATAAACCCATTTGTTTGCCATTGAATCTTTACCTCCTAAAATATATTGTTGCGGTGCTGCCAC
>CAMWKN010000418.1 GCA_947174825.1 uncultured Clostridium sp. | reverse complement strand
TATCCGTATCTATAATGGTATTAATAATTTCCTCATAATAAAAATCTTTGTTGACATCATCGGTCACATTTAATAATTCATCCAAAATATATACCAGTTCCTTAGGAACCCGCTTCCGAACCCTGGAACGGGTATATTTGGCAGATACCGATTCACAGACCTGAACCAGTCTGTAAATCGTCAGCCGCTTCCATTCATCCGTAATGGCTTCTCTCTTGTGCAGTGCCTTGATCTCTTTTTCCGGATAATAGATCAGCGTGGCAAGAGCTTCCCGCTCCTGGTTAGATACCGTCTTGCCTAACACCAGATCAATTTTTCTCTTGATAGTCCCGGAAGCACTTTTCAGCATATGGAAAAAGGCTTCATATTCTCCATGTAAATCGCTGAAAAAATATTCCGTGCCTTTGGGCAGGCTGCGTATCGCTGAAAGGTTTACCATCTCACTGGCAACACTTTCAATAGTAGGATATTCCTTCGCCAACAACATCAAGTATTTTTTCTCCATAGCTTACCTCACTTACAACAAGGGCGGCAATACTGCCGCCCCTACTCCTTTATTCACGACTGATCACACAGCAAATACATCGATCTTTTCCACTCCGATGACTCGTTCATCTTTATGGATGATTCATACTATTCCTTCTACTCTGTCACCTGTTTTTTCTTGAGCAGAGTCAAGAGGAACATGCTGACTACGGAACCAATCAACAGAGCCACCAGATACAATGGCCAATTTCCCACTACCGCAAATACAAAGATACCACCATGAGGTGCCATCAAGGTACAGTTAAATGCCATGGATAAACCACCGGCTACTGCTGCACCTACCATGCAGGATGGAATGACACGGATCGGATCTGCTGCCGCATAAGGAATGGCTCCCTCAGTAATGAAGCTCAATCCCATGATATAGTTAACCGGACCATTCTTTCTCTCCTCTTCTGTCCAACGATTTTTGAAGAACGTGGTAGATAATGCAATGGCAACCGGTGGAACCATACCACCCACCATAACTGCTGCCATAATATCATAACCGCCGGAGGCAATCGCTGCTGTACCAAATACATATGCCGCCTTGTTGAAAGGACCACCCATGTCAATGGACATCATGGCTCCCAAGATGCATCCCAGAACCACTTTACTGCTATTACCCATATTATTCAGGAAACTGAACAATCCATTATTGATAATACCCATAAATGGGTTGATGGCGCACATAACCACTGCAATAATCCCCAAACCTGCCAGAGGATAAATCAGCACCGGCTTAATTCCATTTAATGCCCTTGGCATGTTGTCGCAGAGTCTCTCCACCATCAACATCAGGAATCCACCCACAAATCCGGCTAACAATGCTCCCAGGAAACCAGAAGGAATATCTCCCTTCAGATTGGTAAAAGTAGAACCTGTGGTGGCAAGATAACCACCTACCAATCCCACCAGAAAACCTGGTCGGTCTGCGATACTCATACCGATGTATCCAGCCAATACCGGAATCATAAAACTAAAGGTAAAATCTCCCATGGTTTTGAAAAATGCTGCTGCTGCCGTGTAACTACCAAAGTTGGCATCCTGCGGTGCTCCGGACATGGAGTCAATCAAAAATGCCAAAGCAATAAAGATACCACCTGCCACTGTAAATGGCAGCATGTTGGATACACCATTCATCAGATGCTTGTAGAGCTTTCTTCCCATGCTTTCATCGCCTGCTGCCGCATCTTCTGCCTTTGCCCCAGTATGATGATAAACAGGCGCATCTCCTGCTTCAATCCGGTTAATCAGTTCTTCTGGAATCTTAATTCCATCGGAAACCTTGGTGCTAATAACCTTTTTGCCATCAAAACGAGACATCTCCACACTCTTGTCTGCTGCAACGATAATACCATCACACTGTTCGATCTCTTCTTTGGTCAGTACGTTCTTGGCACCACCGGATCCATTGGTCTCCACTTTAATGGAAATATCCAATTTTTTTCCAGCCTTTTCCAATGCTTCCGCTGCCATATAGGTATGTGCAATACCCGTAGGACATGCTGTTACCGCCAATACCTTATAGCCATCTCCAGAAGCACTTTCCTTCTTCTCCTCCGCTTCTTCTGCTTCTTCTGGATACTTCTCTTTTTCCACCTTATCAATAATATCCAGGAACTCCTCTTTACTCTTTGCAGCAATGAGTTTCTCCCGCAGTTCCTCATCCATCAATACTGTCATCAGCCGTGCCAGAACATCCAGATGAACATCGCCGTCATTCGGTGCGGCAATCATAAAAAACAGATAGGACGGCTCTTCATCCATAGCATCATAATCCACACCATCCGGTACTGTCATAACCGCCAATGATGGTGCTTTCACTGCCTCACTCTTTGCATGAGGAATGGCGATACCCTCCCCAATGGCGGTAGAACTTAATTCCTCTCTCGCCAGAATTCCTTTTTTGTACTCCGCTTTGTCTGCAATTCTTCCTCCCTTAACCTGCAAATCCACCAACATATCAATGGCTTCGGATTTGCTTTTTGGAGATGCCTGCAAAGTCATGCTGTCTTTGCTAATCAAATCAACAATACGCATAATATCCTCCCTTTCCGGATGCTTATAATCTGATGTCGTTTTTCCTATATTATAGGAAACAAAATCCGTTTCCTATAATCGATTTGCGGCACAAAAAGCATGTGCCTTTTATCGAAAATTGCGTTGCAATTTCCGATAAGTTATATTATGACACATTACGTCTGATATACTTCATAAACTGTCGCATCCTGATTATATTTTTGTTCCTGTAAACGATCTGTAATTATAATACCCCTATTTAGCGCTGCAAATGTAACCGAAGTGATTTTATCAAATTTAGAATGATCTGCTAATACATAACTCTTCTGACTATGATTCATCACTGTGGTTTTGATGCAAGCTTCATTTTGGTCCGGTGTGGAAAAACCACCTGACAGAGAAATCCCATCTACCCCGATAAAGCATTTGTTAAAGTGATACTTTTGCAAGCTCATCTGACAAGCAGAACCTACAATGGCTTCAGTCGATGCCTTAAATTCCCCAGCCGGAACAAATACCTGATATCCTTTCTGTGCCAGCTTTTTGGCATGGGTAAATGCATTTGTCACAAAAGTAGTATTTTCTACAGAAAGATAGTCTGCCATTTTTTCCGTGGTAGTTCCTGCATCAATAAACACACAATCTCCATTCT
>CAMWKN010000417.1 GCA_947174825.1 uncultured Clostridium sp. | reverse complement strand
TCTTTTGCCCTTTTAATGTTCATAACTTTGCCGGAAATCCGTCTATGCGGCTCCGTCTCCTTTCCTTGATTTCCTTATTCTTGATCTGTCATCAAACTCTATTCCAAACTTTATCTTACTGCTATCATTTACAACAAACTCTGCACTTAAACTTATGAATAAACATTCCCTTTCTGTCTGGATGTCTCCCTCTGCAGTTCCTCCGGCATAATGCGCAGACGCATTGCCCAAGGTGGTACGGCAGTTTCCTCACATCCCCCCAAAAACAGAAATGCCGTCTGGTAATCCGGTCGTTTCTGAGGATAAACGCCCTTGCCATCCGTAAAATACAACATTCCCCGAAGATGCTTCAGTTCCCCATTCTCCCTTAACTGATTCACATAGGTAAATGCCGGGCGAAAATCAGTCCCACCTCCACCTACAATAGTAAAACTTTGCAGCAATTTCTCCAATTCCTGCTCATTCGTAATAAGCTGATCGGTCTGTACCTGATCATCACACTGAATCACATGAATACGGCTATCTATAAAAAAATGTTCTTTTTCCATTAAAATATCAAAAGTTTCCTGCAAAAAAGCCTTAACCAGATCACCACTGGTGGAATAACTGGTATCCACTACAATCACAAACTCCTGAATCTTTTGAATTTCCCGTGTCTCCATCGGTTCCAGCAAAGGCATATTCCCATACAGACGCAAACCATAGGAATAATAGTTCAGATCATATTCCTCCGGATCCAAATGCATTTCCTCCCGAAGCACAGTAAACTTGCGCAAAAAATCCCGATAGCCACGTCTGCTCCGCCCCGCCTGCATCTCCTGTTCCATCAGTTCCTGACCTTCTGTCTGATCTGCTCCCCTCTGCTCCATCTCCATCTGCGTCTGCCTGCCAATCTGTTCCCAACGCTTCTGTATCACTTTCGGAGCCATCTCCATCTGCTTCGATTCTGGCCAGTATTTATGGGTATCCGTATAAAACTCCTGCTGTAAAGTCTGAAACTCCTCTGACGAAATATCTAGCAGACTTTGATAAATGACTGCTGCGGAGATTCCCATCTGCTGTTTTTCCAGACGATTGTATAAATCCTTGCGAAGCAGGCTGAGAACCCGCCTCGTACTTGGCTTGTCCATATGGTCAATGGTATATTCTACCATAACATCACATGCCAGATCCCACATTGGTCTCTGGCGGTTTCCGCACAACCACAAATGCGAAAAGATACAATGCAAAATACTGTGCAAATATAAACGGTTCAAAAAAGCAGAATTCACAGGATAAACCTGCAACAGGCGTTCCATGGAATAATAGAGAAATTCCCCATCTGTGCCAAAGGTATCTATCCCCTCCGCAGGCTTCCATGATAGCGCAGACAATGCCACATCCATAAAGCGAAAATCCAGATATAATTCACTGCGGATTAATGATAAAATCTCATCCGCTATTTCCAGCTGCCACTCCCACTGCGTCTGCTCCGCCATCCTGCTGACTCCCTTCTCAATCAAAAGAATATCGTTTCCTGCGATCTATCATACCATAACGCTGCTTCCAATCCAAGAGACTGGCACTCCCCTCACTCCAATCCCGCAAAATGCTGTACTGTATTGCTTTTTCCAAATCTGCCCCCTGTAGATAAGAATGCTCACACATCTTCTGCAATATCCCCAGATCCCGCAAATCAATGTAATACTGTGCTGTTTCCAAGGCATGCAGCCGAAGTTGCCTCTCATATTCCACCTGTTTTTCCTGCCGTAGCGCCACCGGATACAGCAGACGAAAAAGCGCCAGTCTGCCTATGGTCAGACCAATTTCCTCCACAGCCACCTTATCCAAAATCCCATCATATCGTTCCAGCTGCACCACACCATTTTCCAATAATTGGCGCGCCCGGAATCCCTCTCCGGTAATATTTCTTCCAAAAATATGTGCCGGAGCAATTTCATCATAACTTTCCGAATATTCCGGATACAGTAATTTAGCTTCTGAACCCTGCAGACTTCCCATAAAATATATCACAATTTCTGTAGAAATCTGTTGTAAAATCATCGCTACCCCGCTGGCTTCCTCTACACCGCAACGAATCTCCACTGTCTGTAGGGAAGCACAGTTCATAAAGACGTCGCTGCCAATTTTTCTGGTCTCACGCCCTATCTGCAGTCTCTGTAATTTCCTGCAATTATAAAAAGCAAAATCCTTAATCTCCACCACGCTGTCTGGTAATAGTAACGATTCCAAATCCGATCCGGCAATCAGTTGAAAATGCGCAGAGCCTCTATCTCCTTCTTGAATCACTGTCTCTTGAAGCGAAACATCTGACAGCCGTTCGGAATCCGAAAAACAATATGCTCCTATCTCTGCTACAGGATGTCCCTCTAACTCCCCCGGTATGATGATAACGCCATTTGGTGCATATACTCGCAAAATTCTAGCTGTCCCATTTGGCAGACACTGCCATAGATATTTTCCGTCATGAATCTGTTTTTTATCCATCCTATTCCTCACATCATTTCCCTGCTTTAAACACTGCTTTTCTGTTATAGAACAAAGTGTGCGCATAAATATTTTTGGCTTTATAGGAAACTTCTCGTTTCCTATAAAGCCAAAAATCCCGCCACATATTGTGACGGGATTCCCATTTCCTTAAATAATAGCTTTATTTAGGTGTAACGGTGAAAGTAATTGTAACGTTCTTATTGAACTTAAACTTAGAAGCCTTATTTACATCCTTAGAGTTATCGCCATTACGACCATAAGTATTGAAGAAAGAAATTCTCCAGTTATCTTTGCTAGCTGGTTTATTCTTCTCAAAAGAACCAATTACTGGTTTACATTTTACTTTCTTGCCATCACATTTCACAACTACATTAGATACTTTTACCTTCTTAAATGATTTCAGAATATCCTTCAGATCTACTGTAAATACAACTGCTTCTGAAATCTTACCAACTTTCTTCTTGTTGAATTTTGCTGGCTTTGACAGATTAATCGTTACAGAAGTCTTCTTACCCTTTGTAAACTTCATAGATTTTTCAGAAATCTTAGATGGTTTTACGGAAGATGAACCGTCATCCTCGCCATACAGCCATGCACAATTGTCAGCATCACACTTTGCTGCATATAATGTTCTAACTGTAATACTCTTAGCCTTAGCCCTCTTCTTAGCTGCACTTGCCTGTGAAGGTGAAATGGCTACTCCCCCTACAGC
>CAMWKN010000416.1 GCA_947174825.1 uncultured Clostridium sp. | reverse complement strand
AACTTGCCATTGCGCCAATCTGGCTGCGTGACCGTTTTCTACAGTTGATTAAAAGGGAAACTGACTTCTCCAAAGCTGGCAAAAAAGCCTTTATCCGGGCAAAAATGAACTCTCTGTGCGATGCCGGAATCATTGAAGCTCTGTACGAAGCATCTGCGGCAGGTGTAAAGATCGAATTAATCGTCCGGGGAATCTGCTGCCTGCGGGTAGGCATCCCTGGCATCAGCGAAAATATCTCTGTCCGTTCTTTGGTAGGCGATTTTCTGGAGCACACCCGGATCTTCCATTTCTACAATAATGGATTTGAAGAGATCTATCTGGGAAGCGCTGACTGGATGCCGCGAAACCTGGATAAACGTGTGGAGATTCTATTCCCTGTAGAAGATGAAACACTAAAAAAAGAGATTACCCACGTTCTGGATATCCAGTTAGCAGATAATCTCAAAGCCAGAGAATTACAACCTAATGGAAGCTATCGCAAAGTAAAGCGGGGCAGCCAGCCGAAGCTGAATGCACAGAACTATTTCTGTAAGCAGGCAGTTGCCACCAATGCCAGACGAAAAGAAGATCAGGACAATAAACGAGTCTTTGAACCACTGCATTCCAGCTTCTGATTGCTTTTTTAAGCCATCTCCATAAAATCCATGAGGGAAATCTGGTTCGTGTGAGGAAGATCTCCAAACAGTCCCAGTTCTCCCATGGCTTCTATGGTGGTGGCACTGACTTTACAGCGATTCTTGAAATCCTCTCTGGAAAGGAACTTCCCCTTTGCTGCTTCATCTTCTATCATCTCTGCCGCCACAGCCCCCAATCCGTCAATGGCTGCAAAGGATGGCATGATTTTTCCATCTACAATCTGAAATCTTGTGGCCTTGGAACGATAAATATCAATAGGTGTAAACTCCAGTCCTCTGGCATACATTTCCTGTACCAGACGCATAATTTCATAGACTTCTTTTTCTTTATTCGACAAGGAATCCTTGCGCTTATTATAATCCTTCATATAATATTCCAATCGCTCCCTGCCCTGACACATCAGTTCGTAGTTAAAGGCATCCAGCGCACGGATACTAAAAAATGCAGCATAGTACGCCAATGGTTCATGCACCTTGAAATATGCCACACGCAATGCCATCATAACATAGGCAGCGGCGTGGGCCTTCGGGAACATGTATTTAATCTTTTCACAGGACTCAATATACCACTGTGGCACATCATGATCCAGCATATCCTGTTTCCATTCCTCCCACATGGCACATTTTCCTTTGGCTACGGTTCCCTTACGTACTGCCTCCATGATCTTAAAGGATCTCTCATTTTCCACTCCCTTACTAATCAGATAAATCATAATATCGTCACGGGTACAAATGGCAGTAGACAAGGTACAATCTCCCTTCTGGATATAATATTGGGCATTATTGAGCCACACATCTGTTCCGTGAGACAATCCGGAAATACGCACCAGATCGGAAAAGTTTCTCGGCTTGGCATCTAATAGCATTCCCATAACAAAGTTGGTGCCAAACTCTGGTATCCCTAAACAGCCCAAAGTACAGCCGCCAATATCTTCTGGTGTAATCCCCAGTGCCTCCGTACTGGCAAAAAGAGACAACACACCGGGATCATCCATAGGCAGAGCAGACGCATCAATATCCGTAAGATCTTCCAACATCCGGATCATGGTAGGATCCAAATGTCCCAGAATATCCAGTTTTAACAGGTTTGCGTCAATCTTATGGTAATCAAAATGGGTGGTAATGATCTTGGTGGACATATCGTTGGCGGGATGCTGTACCGGAGTAAAGGTATAGATCTCCTCTCCAATTGGCAGCACTACAATACCGCCCGGATGCTGTCCTGTGGTACGCCGTACTCCCACACAGCCCTGGGCAATTCGCTCCATTTCTGCACTGCGTTTTACCGTTTCATGTTCCTCGCAGTATTTCTTTACATAACCATATGCCGTCTTATCCGCCATGGTACCCACCGTCCCGGCACGGAAAGTCTGTCCCGCACCAAAGATTACTTCGGTATAATCATGGGCATTACTCTGGTATTCATTGGAGAAATTCAAGTCAATATCAGGCTCTTTATCTCCCTTAAATCCTAAGAAGGTTTCAAAAGGAATATCATGTCCCTCTTTATTTAGTAGCGTCCCACATTTCGGACAGGTCTTATCCGGCATGTCACAGGCAGAAGTACCTGCATTGGCATGTAATACCTCATCATCAAAGTCATAGTAATGACAGTTCGAACAATAATAATGTGCCGGCAGGGGATTAATTTCCGTAATTCCTGCCATGGTGGCAGCAAAGGAAGATCCTACAGAACCACGGGATCCCACCAAATAGCCATCCTCCACCGACTTCCAAACCAATTTCTGGGCAATGATATACATAACGGCATAACCGTTACCAATAATGGATGTCAGCTCTCTCTCTAAGCGTTCCGTTACCTGCGGCGGCAGATCATCCCCATAGATTTCATGAGCCCTGTTGTAACAGATATCTCGAAGATCCTGATCAGAATTTGCAATGACCGGCGGACATTTTCTGGGACTGCAGGGACGGATCCGATCGATCATATCTGCAATCCGGTTGGTATTGGTAATTACAATCTCCTCTGCCTTTTTTGCTCCCAGATACTGAAATTCTGCCAGCATTTCTTCGGTGGTACGATAATAGAGCGGCGCCTGTTGGTCGGCATCGGTAAAGCCCTTTCCGGACATGATAATACGACGGTAGATCTCATCCTCCGGATTGAGAAAATGCACATCACAGGTTGCCACTACCAACTTGTGATAGATCTCGCCCAATTCCACAATTTTCCGGTTGATTTCCATCAAATCATTTTCATCCTGAATCTGAGGATAGCGGTCTTCATCCCGCACCATAAAAGCATTATTATCCAGAGGCTGTATTTCCAGATAATCGTAAAAGCGCACCAGACGGTCAATTTCTTCCTCCGGTTTTTCCTCCACCAGAGCACGATATAGCTCTCCTGCTTCACAGGCAGAACCAATCAATAGACCCTCCCGCCACTGCAGAAACAAGCTCTTAGGCAATCTGGGACGTCTACGGAAATAGTGCAAATGGGACTCTGAAATCAACCGATACAGATTAATTCTTCCTGTCTCATTCTTTGCCAGAATCACCGCATGATAGGAAGGCATTTTACAGATCGCCTCCGCATCCGGTTTTCCAAATTCATTTAACTGCTTCAAAT
>CAMWKN010000415.1 GCA_947174825.1 uncultured Clostridium sp. | reverse complement strand
CTGGTCTGCGATCCGTTACCATAGATACAAAATATGCCCATACATCAAATTTTTTAATATTATTAGGTATATGATACGGCATGCCATCTCTGGTACGAACACTGATATATTTTCCTGTATTCACACTTGAAATACTTGCTGGTCGATCCGTACTTGTTGGCCACCATTCCCGAATCCATATAATATCTTTGACTGGTATTAATATCACGCGAATTCCCAAATGATAAGCTACCACGTCATGCGTTACCAGAATATGCTCCCATTTAGGACCTTTTGCCGCTTCCCGATTAATTCGGTTTAACTCTTCCCTTGTAAATTTTTGTTTCTCTTTTCGCAACCTCCATGCCGATGCGAGGTTTAAGATCAACATCAAGAATAAGAAAATCCCCAGCAAAGTTGCCATAGCAATATAGCTATCTTTATATTTTTCAACTTTGCCACCTGACAACACATACATAATGAGTACGCCCAAAAAAATAAATACAAAATACAAGATACAAAAATACCGTATCTTACGTTTTCCTCTCTCTGCAAAAAGGTCAATCTGATCTTTTACCTCCGTATCCATCCTGTCATCCTCCTTATACACTTATCCTCTGTTCAAATCTCTGCAATACAAAATTTTATAAATTTTTTTGAGTTCTTTCCATCATGCCTCCAAATATTCATCATCTGGATTCTTCTTTTTTCTCTGTATCCATGCAAACATTGCAACAATCGCATAAACTCCCGCCAACACCAACATACCATAATTATCCAAAAAACCCGTCTCCAAAATAAAATAATCCACATGCGAAATATCATTACCCCGCAGAAATTGAGACAAATACTGTAAGGTATCCGAGTTGCATTTATATACTCGTCCCCTGATCTTCAAACTACTCTTTGGCAGTTCTCCCCCACCATTGATATAAGAAACCGTCTCCCCCTGTAATTGCTGCAGCTCTTCTTCGTGCTTACTCGTCTTGAAAGCCACCCAATTCTTTTGTCCTTCCCCATAAGAAACCAGATAATAATTTGTCGTATTCGTTTTCATAAAATATCTGTACTGGTCTTCTTTGCAAAATGCACCAAGATTTCCCCGGATTTCACCAGATACATACATGCCTGTATGAAAATCTTCTGCTTCCATCGTATTCAAATCCTTGGTAATATTACATCCTATTGCAGAATAAAGCCCCATACCTAAAATAATAATTCCTAAAATGATTGTACATATTTTATCTCTCATAACTTCTCCCGTAATATCTTTTTTCTATTTTCCTCTTCCCTTATCTTTCATAACAATACATAATTCCAATTATCCAGATTTATTAACAAATCAAGTGAAACTATTATTGCTAACTACTTTAATATTTGCCATAATATATGACCTGTTTCCTGTGATTTACCATACCTTCATGGCAGCTCTATCCAATTACAACCTCCATAAGTTCCTTTGGCATTCAACAGCTTCTCCATCTTCCCATTATCCACCAGATAATAGCTCTCTTTCTGATCCGGATATTGATCCGTTTTATACAAGTTAATTGCTTTCCACTGACCATCTACCTGTACCAGATTCCAATAATGATGACTTTCATCATCCATTGCTGCAATCATATATATTCCTGCTTTTTCAGCAATCAAGCCAAAAGCCTCCATATATCCCTTCTCTGTAGCAGAATGTAATATTAAAGCCCCATACCCCATAGTCGATAATTTATCCGAATCCAGTTCATTATCATCCATCTCTTCAATCTTTCTCCCATCCCCTCTGTCCTGTATTTGGGATATTTCGACATTTTTCAACAAATAATCTGCTATCCACTTTAGTTTTTGTGAATTGTCCATATCTGCCGGAATCATATTGACAATTTCTTCTACTGTTTTATGATATGTATACTCATATTCTGATCCCAATCTTTTTGTTATTTTTTCAACACAAACCTCACTAACTCTAGTTGGTCTTGTTCCTTTATATTTATATTTTCTCAATGAATCAAATTGTCGGTTACATTCATATAACTCCATTACTTTCCTAAAATCTTGATCGGTAAATCCTTCTTCCGGAAGATTAATTGGAATCACTTCTTTTGCCATAATTTCACTATATAACAAATCAAAAACCATCTGTTCTTTCTTTGTCAGTCTGTCATAGCCATACACTTCTCTATGCATTGGATAAATCTGATCTTCATACCTCCATTGATCCTCTTTCTCAGAATAAGTAGATATTATTATTGATTGCGCATATGCTTCTGTATCTAACATGCCCTCCTTATATTCTTTCCATCCTCTAACTGCTTCAAATCCTTTTACATACACTGCTTGAAAACAATAAAAAAATATAACTGCCAATATAGGAATCAAAGCAAAAGCGGTATATTTTGTTTTATATTTTTTTGACACAGGACGTTTTTTATCCAAAAACAAATGACGAAAAAAATATATCACGTAAATAATCAATGGAACAACAGCAAAAAAACCTCCCCCAAAAGTTATCCATATCCGATTTATTAATTCCTGCTTAATGGGATCAGAATGTCTGATAAAATAATGTGAATAACAACATAATGGATAAGCTATCAGATACATAACTGCTGTAAATAATAGCAATTTAGTTTCTATCTTATGGTCAGCTAAATGCTCCTTAGGACTTGCAGGATATAAACCATTTTGAGTATACATCATCTCTAATTTACCTGCATCCATTGTCCCTGCATCATATACCCATTCTTCAATTTTCTTACGGTTATCATCCAAATCTGACATCTTGTCCTCTTCTTTTGCTATGATAACCCCCGGTCGTACTTCCTTTACAATATTAATTAAATATTGCACAGCATTTTCATCAATATCTTCCATTGGAATATAACATGATCTATAGCCTTCTTGAATTATTAAACACTTCTTTGACCAAACAGACATGCCTAATGGAGAAAATAATGGATACATAACTGTATCCTCTTTTATCCAGATAATATTTCTTACCGAAATCAAACGGACTCCCATCCACGAATGATATGCAATAATATCATGAGTAATTAGCACATTTTGGAATTTCGGTCCATTCATTACTTCCCGATTAATTCGTTCTAATTCTTCATTGGTGTACCAAAATTCATCCTTTTTCAATCTCCATGTCTGTATTCGATGTAGCAAAAATGTAAATAATATTAAAAATAACAATACAGAAACTATAATAATACACAAACTGGATTCTGATAATTTAACATCCTTAGTC
>CAMWKN010000414.1 GCA_947174825.1 uncultured Clostridium sp. | reverse complement strand
CCAATAATAGTTTCCAATCGTCTGTTCAGCCACACACCACCGCTTGCCGTCCGGATGAGGATTGCTTTGTTCATATGCATCAAGCTCCTTGTCAGAAGGAAACTGAAACTCGTGCGTGTTAAGCAGAGAGTCGATGATTGTGTCCAAATTCATATCCACAACGTGTCTGCACTCCGGATAAAAACTGCTTTCCGGTGAACCGACAAAATACACTGGTAACGGCAGCCATAATGGATATGTTGCAGGGTCAAATGCATTAATATTCAGTGCTACTGGATCGTAATCGGGATAACCATGAAGAAGAACCTGCCCGCATTGTCTATACCGATCTTTCAAACCTTCCGCCTTACAGTAGATGTCGCTTTCCTTGTCTGCGTGTTCGAGGATGAAGTCCACAAGGCGTTTAGTCACTCCAATATCGGCTTTAACTGCTTTCTTAGAATCGTAATGAAACCATGGCATATGCGGAAAGTCATTATTGCTGGGGATTCCCTGCATCCCCACCCAACCGTCATCCAATAAATATGCACCAGAACTCAAAAATTTGACGATGCCCGCAATGATTTTGCTTTTTATGTCGCTTTCATAATCACCGGTCGTATCCAGATAATCCAGCGCAATGCATACTGTATAGGGAGACGAGTTGGGGTTCCAGTTATTGCACTCAATGTTGTGCCCAAAACCTCCGTCTTCATTTTGATAACTGGACAAAACCAACAAGAAATCGTCACAACTGCCATTTTCAAAAAGAAATTTCCATTTCGTATAGTCAAGAGGTCTGGCATTACGGTGAACCAACTTTCTTAATCTCAAAAATTCATCAAGAGATATTTTTTGCATTGTCATTACCTCCGCTTTCTTTTTATTCTGATTTATCGTACCACAACCTTCCTACATATTCCAGTTTTTTGCTTAAGCAATCTTCGATAAAAGTCTTTTACATATGCCTCATTTCCTTTTCGGAAACCAGGGGATACATCTGTTTACATTTTTACAGTATTCAACATACTCTTGACCATATAAATCTTTCAACCACTTTTCCTCTGTATTTTTCAACACTACCGTCATTTCCAACCAAAACAGCAAAGGAAGAATCAGCAACAGCGGATTATGTTCTATAAGTATCGTACCTGTGCTGCCAAGGAGAAATAACGTATAACATGGATTTCTCACAAACTTGTATGCACCATTGGTTTTCAGCTTATTATCTTTTATGTCATTTTGAAGATTGCCACCTGCATCTGCACCTAAAAACAATGCTATGCCCTCAATTATCAGAAAAATTCCAATAATAAGGAAAATTGTATTTACTGTGTTATCTGAAATCTTCCCAAAAATATATTCTTTTTCTGATAAAAATACACCCACAGCGGTCAGTACTACCATGGGAAAACAAAGTATTGGTCCGATACCATAGAGTGGCAAATGCTCTTTTTTATTGTCATCTTCGTTCATTAATTCTCCTCCGAAAATTCCGATTCTTTACTCTAATCTAAATAAACTATATAGCATACTGTTTGATGTAATTCCATGTTTTCCTTAAACAAAATACGGAATCTAAATTGCAAATGAGAATATGTAGCATAACAGTATTGATATAGCTACATGCTACGAATTGACTGTGATAAAGCATTTCTTTCCAATTTGTCCAAATAATTATTAACACCAACTTTATTATCGGGGAAATCATGACCTATAAAGTATTTTTCAAAATCAAACTGGTTTATAAACTCTCGGTAGTCTTTTAATCTGCTTAACTTTACTTCACCATTATTATATATATCTTCACAGTCTGCACCTCCAACAAACAGAGCCTTTTCTTTAGGTATATACACTAATAACGCATCTCGACTATGTATGGAATCTCGTGCATAAAGTTCCAATTGAATATCCCCTAAATCCAGTTCCATAATATCCTTAACAGCAATATCGGGTGTCTTTATTTTTATCATTGATAGATCTTCATAAACTTTTTGTATACATTTATTTACAAATTCTACATCTATTCCATCTTTTAAACGTTGCTCCATATCTGCTTTGTTCCATTTCCAATCTGAAACAACTTCTAATTGCTGTTTTGTTAATTCACTAGAAATAGACTTCCCCAAAATATATGGAAGTCCAAAAGAATGATCCCAGTGCCAATGCGTTATAACTGTGTATTTCGGAAATGATAATCCTTTATTTTGTATAGCAGCATAAAACTGCTCCACATGCTTTTTAGACTGCCCCGCATCTATAGCAACACTGTAATCATGTCCCTTAATGTAATATAAAAATGGCCTATCTGTTTCTTGTTCACCTGAGAAATAGTATATCTTATCCGTTACTTTCACAAACTCACTAGCCATTATTTTACCTTAAAATCACCTTTCCATCCGCTACCGCATAATGCACAATCTCTTCCAACCCTTCTATCTGTGCCTGTCCTGCAGTTGCTTCCGTAATCTGTTTCACCAGTTTATCACATTCCTCTATCGGCACCGCCAGAATCATAGTCACATCTTCTGCATACTGGGTATCCATCACTGCTATTTCCGACTGGGCAGTAATATATTGCAACTTCCCAATCCCATTATAATCCGTATGTATAGTTAACTGATGCCCCCGAACTTTTTCCAGAACCTGACTGGCCGCCAGCCCAGCCTTTGCTGCTTGGGAATAGGCACGCACCAGCCCTCCGGTTCCCAACAGGGTACCGCCGAAATAACGGGTCACAATCAGCAGTACATCATGAATTCCTTCCCCCTGCAATACTTCCAGAATCGGTCTTCCGGCTGTACCAGCCGGTTCCCCATCGTCGGTGCAACGGGTGATTTCACCGTATTCTCCCAAAATATAAGCATAGCAGTTATGTCTCGCACCCCAGTATTTTTTTTTGGTCTGCTCAATCAGACTGATTGCCTCTTCCTCTGTGGTTACTGGAAATACCTGTCCAATGAAACGAGATTTTTTCTCTACAATCTCATCCTTACCACCACGATAAATAAATTTTAACTGATCCGGCATGATACCTCCTGTTCTCATATTATAGGAAGCAAAATCAGCTTCCTATAATCAATTGACGAGCCAAAACCAAGCTCTTTTATCGAAAATTGCCGTGCAATTTCCGATAAGTTATATTATAGGAAGCAAAACCGGCTTCCTATAATCAGATTTACGGCACAAAAACATGTGCCTTTTATCAGAAATTACTTTGAAATTTCTGATAAGCTATATCATTAATAC
>CAMWKN010000413.1 GCA_947174825.1 uncultured Clostridium sp. | reverse complement strand
CGTCTAGTGGAAATATGGTGGCATATACTTCTGCCTGTGAGGCGGAGGGGGAGTGGGTACAGCAGAAAAAAATTCGCAGAATTACAGATGCAGAAGAGATTAGTTGGATTCTTCACAAGATTCTGGAACTGGACACGATTGTGGAGAGATGGCATCCAAAGGCGGTATCTGGGGGAGAGATGTTTGACTTCCGTGTATTGTGGCAGTTTGGCAAAATGGAATATCTGGTGGCAAGGAAATCTGCCATGCCAATTACCAATCTTCATTTGAATAATCATGTTGCTATGCTGGAGGAGATTTTTACAGCGGAATTTCCCTGGAAGCGGGAACAGGTTTTGATGGAAATAGAGGATCTCTGCAGGCAGGCAATGAAATGTTTTCCGGAACTTTCTATGGCAGGCTTGGATATTATGCTGGATAAAAAAACAGGGAAACCTCGTATTATAGAAATCAATGGGCAGGGTGATTTGCTGTATGCGGATATTTATGGAGAAAACCGTATCTATGGCACGCAGATAAAACACATGGCAAAGGGGGAGGGCGCAGAGTGGAATGGAATGTGGATATGAATCAAGTGGTGGGAAGCCATCACATTGTCTTTCTGTGTCTGGATGCCCTGCGCTATGATGTGGCTAAGGAAGCAGAGGAAATGGGGGCCACTCCGGTGCTGCATTCTTTTGGTAGCTGGATCAAATGTCAAGCAGTGGGCAATTTTACCTATCCGGCACATCAAGCGATGTTTGCCGGTTTTTTTCCCTGTGTCAGTGATGCGAAAAATCACAGGCAGCGGATACAGTTATTTTTTCCAGAAAATGTAGGCATGGGACGAAGGGCGCCACAGGGTGTCTATGGATTCCGGCAGGAAAATTTTATTAAGGCATTGGAAGAGGAAGGTTATACCACCTGTTGTATTGGCGGTGTGTCCTTTTTTGATAAGCGGTCTGGATTGGGGAGTGTATTGCCGGCATGCTTTCAGCAGAGTTTTTGGAATCCTGCATTTGCTCCTGTGGTTCCAGAAAGTACCGAGAATCAGGTGGATTTTGCAGTTCGTTGGCTGTCAGAACAACAGGATCATTCCAAAATATTTCTCTATATGAATATTTCTGCCATTCATTATCCCAATTACTTTTATTTGGAACAGAATGACGGCAGGCTGCCGGTGCCTGCTTATGGGAGAGATACCAAGGAGAGTCATGCAGCAGCTCTTCACTATGTAGACAGTCAGTTAGAGAGACTTTTTGCCACTTTGAAAGAGAGAGGAAAAACTTTTGTGATCTGTTGTTCCGATCATGGTACCTGCTATGGGGAAGATGGTTGTTACTCCCACGGAATCAATCATCCCATGGTAAATACCATTCCTTATCAGCATTTTTTCCTATGATGTTAATTACTTCTAAAATCGCCAAGTACCAATATATTTCCCTTGAAACATATTGGTACTTGGCTTCTTCCACATTTTTTGGCGTGTTTTTTTAAATCGGAATCCTCGGTATGATACAAAACATATTAAGTGTCAATTCATATTTTGTGTCAATTCTATAATGTAGACTGTTATTCTTCGTAAGCTGAAGAATAACGTTCCCTTTCTGCATTAACAACCTCATTTTTTGTGGCATCTTTGTATTTTTCTACGATTACGTCTTTCTTTGATGTACTATTCATGTCTAATACGTTAGAATTTGGTCCAGATACCAAAAGCGAACCATCCGGTTGTGCGTAAGCAAGAAATACATAGTGTTTGCCAACTTCCGGGAGACAATCATCACGAAATAAAAATACAGATTTATTATCCTGAGTAACGCCACCATGTTTCTTGATTTTTATTGGAGCATCCGTTTGCAGTTTTCCTTTGATATTTTCTTTTATCTGAATCGAATAATTGGTGTAAGGAGTGCCTGCCTCAAGAGTTTTTCCATCTTCATTTTCTGTCGTAATGATATCTTCATACGTTGTTCCGTTATGGGATATTACTTCTCCAAGAAATACATAATCCACAATACCTACAGACTCATTTACATTATTTGTATCATAAATAAAATCGCCTTTTATTGTGTATATAGGTAAATTTGAAGTATCTGTATTATCATTAGATGTAATATTGCTATCCTGCTTAGAAGAATAGCTAAATCCAACACCTGCCAATGCTATAATGCCTAAAGTCAAAATAATTCCAGTTACTAATTTCTTATTATACATAATTTTCCTCATTTCTGCGCTGCTTTTTGCGCATAATGCAATGTTTGTGCAAGCAACGCACAGTCACAAACTTGCCGAGTGAAAAATTTATTTTTCACTCTTTTCCTCCTTTTAACACATAAATTCTAGCAATTAAACTTTACCTCAAAATGTCAATCCTCCTTTCCTTAGGGTAATTATTAATAAAGGTTCTGCAATTATCAATGTTGTTTCATTGACTTCTTGCTTTCTGTAACATATATTATCAATTATTTTTATGATTTCAATATTCTTTAGCAAAAAAAGAATGAACGACATATTTGAGGGAATGAACAACATATAGTTGTCTTGCTTTTTCGTGCTTAATCTTTTAACATAATAAAAAGACAAATGTTTTTTTATTATGTTTATTGCAACTAAAATAGGAGATTGTGGAATGAGTACTGTTTTAATTTTAGAAGATAATATAATGCAATTAAATGCATTGGCAACAATAATCGAAAATAACTTAGAACAGGTTACCGTGTTAAAAGCATCAGATTATAACACCGCACAATTATTTGTTGAACAAAATCAAATTCAATTTTTTTTGTTAGATGTAGAATTGGAAGCCAATAATCCAAATGCACGAACAGGAATTGATTTCGGTAAATATATTCGCACTTTTCCTCAATATAAATTTTCACCTATTCTTTTTATAACATCTATCCCTGAGCAGATACAGGTAGCCGTAAATCAAATTCATTGCCAAAATTATATATTGAAGCCATATACAACAGAGGAACTATTAGAAGCAATACATTTCCTTTTTAAAACACCTTTTCTGGAACCTGCACCAATAAAGTTGTGTGATAACAATGGAGTATATTATAAAATTCCTGAAAAAGATGTTCTTTATATTGAAGCTTCAGGAAAAGAAATGATATTGCATGTGATTTCAGCAGAGCATAATAAAGTCTCCCAATTATCTACTAATCGTTATAGACTGATAGAACTAAAAAAAATGCTGTCTGACAATTTTTTGCAATGTCACAGAAAATATATAGTTAATATAAATT
>CAMWKN010000412.1 GCA_947174825.1 uncultured Clostridium sp. | reverse complement strand
CTCCTGACTGCTGCCCCGCAAGGTCTTTTCATGGTTTTCCCCTTCGTCCTCTTCCTCCATCAAATCATAGGGATACAAGCGCGCCACATTTCGAATCGTTGAGTCACACTGGGTAGATAAAAATGTCTGGTAATTATCCACTTCAAATAATGCTTTGGTGGGATTAACCACCTTCCAGATCACAATAGCCCCAATAATAATAGGATTTCCCAGCGCATCATTTACCTTTTGCTGCTGATTATTCAATGTCATGGTCTTAAGGGAGACTTTTTTCTTGACAAGCTCTTCTGCCTTTTTCCCAGCTGCTGGCACCACAGCCCCTGCAAATGGATTCAGAAAATAAAATCCCTCCTGCTTAATTGTACCATAATATTCTCCAAATAGGGTAAAAACCATAGCTTCATTTGGGTTAATCAAATGAAGACCTGCACAGCAGATACTACAACCCAAAATCAAAAACACTGCCACCGGAATCAAAATCCCTACCATCAGCGGTGTTATCTTTCCCATTGAATCCAATATTCCAAGTCCTACTATACAGGCAACCGCAATCAAAAAGCCTGCGATGACCAACAGTAGCATTGGCATTCCGTTTTTCTTGACAATTTCCCGTTCCTGAAATACTTTGTTAGCTTTCTCGTTCATTGTAATCATCCTCTCTTTTAAAATCTGATATCATTTTGATATCATCATAATATCAGACATATTTCTCTCTGTCAATATCTCTTTTTTAACTTTCCCCATTTTTTGCACACACTACTATAATAAAATTGTATTCCGCCCGAAACCAGAAGAAATAATAAATACTTGCAAGTCATTTCTGAATATGTTATAATGCTAACAGAGAAAAAGGAAATAACAGTGTCCATTTATCAGACACAAAAACGAACCCCCAATAGGTGCAACTATTGGGGGTTCTTACTCGTTACAGTGAGCTATTCTGTTTGGGCTAATTACTGCCAGTCATCTCCATCTAACCACTTGCTTATGTAGTATGCAACTACACTTGCCACGATAGAGAGATAAAAGGAAATAACGATATCCTTCATTTATCAGACACCCCCTTCCTGTTACCAGTATAGGGTACAGTAACAAGTCTATTATACTATTTTTCTTTTCTATTGTATATAAAAAAACTAAATTAAACAAAATTACACATTATAAATTTCATGCAATATTTACTTTTTTGACCCTCGTATCATTTGATTATGGCACACAAATTTGACAATTCCAAATAATTTTGATAGAATACCCACAAATGCGATGAAAAGAAGAAGTAGTAACAGCAGAAACCTACAGAAAGCAGCCGGTGGATGAGAGGCGCAGGAACAACCTGTTATGAATACATCTTGGAGCAGCAGATTGAAGGATCATCTGATCTGGTAGATCCAGCCGGCGTTGCACCCGTTAACGTGCAGGGATATCATGGGTATCCTGATGAGGCAGTATATGTGAGTATACTGCGAAAAAAGGTGGTAACACGAGTAATCGTCCTTTTGCCTAATGGCAAAAGGACTTTTCTATTTTACAGCCATGACACATCCCGGCTTGATGGCACCAAGCAGTGACATCAGCAATACAGACGCAGAAATCAGCGCAGAATGGAGGTTTTTATGACAATCTATGACGAATTAGTTGCCAGAGGCTTAATTGCCCAGGTAACAGACGAAAAAGAAATCAAGGAATTAATCAACACGGGAAAAGCCACTTTCTATATTGGCTTTGATCCTACGGCAGACAGTCTGCATGTGGGACATTTCATGGCACTATGCCTGATGAAACGACTGCAGATGGCAGGCAACAAGCCAATCGCACTGTTGGGAGGCGGCACCGGTATGATCGGCGATCCCAGCGGACGCACGGACATGCGCCAAATGATGACGAAAGAAACCATTGCGCACAATATTGAATGCTTCAAAAAACAGATGAGCCGGTTTATTGATTTTTCGGATGACAAAGCATTGTTAGTCAACAACGCTGACTGGCTTCTGGATTTAAATTATGTTGACTTACTGCGTGAAGTTGGTCCGCATTTCTCTGTGAACCGCATGTTGACAGCAGAATGCTACAAGCAGCGTATGGAGCGCGGATTAAGTTTTCTGGAATTTAACTATATGATTATGCAAAGTTATGACTTCTACGCATTATACCAGAATTATGGCTGCAATATGCAGTTTGGTGGGGATGACCAGTGGAGCAATATGTTGGGCGGCACCGAACTGATCCGTCGTAAATTAGGAAAAGATGCTTATGCCATGACCATCAATCTCCTGCTCAACTCCGAGGGGAAGAAAATGGGCAAAACCCAGTCTGGCGCAGTCTGGTTAGATCCAAACAAAACCAGTCCTTTTGACTTTTATCAATATTGGAGAAATGTCAGTGATGACGATGTATTGAAATGCTTGCGCATGCTGACATTCCTGCCATTGGAACAAATTGATGAAATGGATACCTGGGAAGGCAGCCAGCTCAATCAGGCAAAAGAGATTCTTGCCTTTGAATTAACCAAACTGGTTCACGGGGAAGAGGAGGCGACCAAAGCGCAGGATGGCGCCCGGGCGTTATTCTCCAGTGGTAATGCTGCAGACATGCCGGAAACCGTACTGACCGATGCCGACTTTGAAGATAATGGAATCGGCATCCTGACTCTGATGGTAAAAGCTGGCTTAGCTCCATCTAACGGAGAAGCAAGACGAAATATCCAGCAGGGCGGCGTTGCCATTGATGGCGAAAAAGTAAGCGACGTCAAAACGATAATCACCAAAGATCAGATTGGCACCGACGGTATCGTATTAAAGCGCGGAAAGAAAAAATTTGTTAAGATCTTAGTTAACTGAGAATTTGCAACAGAGACTGATATACCTCTTCCTGCCGCTCTTTAAACTGTTCACATACCTGAATGGCGTCCTGCTCTGTGGGCACATTCAGGGATACTGACAGCAAAATATTTCCACGTTCCTTTAAAGTACCGGTAGCCAGATACTCTCTGGAACGCAGTTTGGTATAGTCCGTATATACGGACACCGCCTGCTGAATGGAGATGTGATTCTCCTGTAGATAATTTTCAATTTGACGTCTGGTATCCACCGGGAGTTGAGACCCAAAATCATTTAGGATCTCAACTCCTTTTTTGGTGATCTGATAAAAAGCAGTCTGCCTGGTCTGCCGAAGGGAAATCATTTGATCTTCGGTGAGACTATGCAAGGTCTGCTGAATGGTAAAATAATCCGTATAACGG
>CAMWKN010000411.1 GCA_947174825.1 uncultured Clostridium sp. | reverse complement strand
GATAAATATGAGCATCCGGTACTGAAGGTAAGGTATTCCGGGGATGGCAGTGGCGATACTCTGACGTGCAAATTTTATAGCGGCGTCAATGAGGAAAACCCATACTGGTTATACCCAGAGAATGACACAGGTCTCATAGCAAGTCAGAACTTCAAGAAAGGAGTGGAGACAACGGTTGACCTTTCTTCGGCTGAGCTAAGCGGAGTACAGAAAATATTTTTCAAATTTGAGGGAACAAAAGAGCTTGAGGTCGATTTTACTGTGACGGTAACGTCCGGGAAATAGGATGGCAACGGTTGCTTGCATTGCAATGTTTTGATAATAGAAATGAATATAAACGGAAAGACCTGCCCTGTATCATGTGAACGGATACAGGGCAGGTCTTTCCGTTGAGAAAAAATGAACCAAAAGGCTGTCTGAAACGTTATATATGTAGAGGGCTTAAAATTTCATAGAAAGGTAGCTGCAGATACTTATGAAAGAAAACAAAGGAAATAAGAGCGAAGAAGAATGGCTTTTGCAATTAGTGGAACGGAAAAGCGACATTATGTACAGGCTCGTATATAATATGCTGAATCATTCTGCGGATACAGAAGATGTGGTTTCAACAGCAGTATTAAAGGCATGGGAAAATAGGAAAAAACTATATCAGAGCGACAAAGCAGGAAGTTGGTTGATTCGCGTTGCCATGAATGAAGCTAGTAATATTTACCGAAGTAGAAAAAAATTAAGTATTACGGACAGTATCCCCGAACAGGAAATCAATGAAAATCAGGATAATATATGGGATGCTGTAAGAAAACTGAAACCAAAGGAAAGTAAAGTTGTTATTTTATATTATTATGAAGGATATTCTGTTAAGGAAATTGCGTCTATGTTAAAAATACCTACTGGAACTGTAAAATCCAGATTATCTTCCGCCAGGAACCATTTAAAACAATATTGGAGGGACGAAATATGAATTTGAATGATAAAAAAGATGAAATTATTCGTAGGAAAATGAGAGAGCAGGCGACAGATATTCCGGAATCTTTTCGGGATCATATTAGAACATTGGTGCAGGAAGTGTCTGCAGAACCGAAAGCAGAAAGGAGAAAATATCCCGTATATAAGATTGCTGTCCTATTTTTTGCAGCCTGTTTGCTTTGTTCCGGAACCAGTTATGCAGGAGTTAAGTTATACCAGCAAAGATTACAGGAAATGAGTAAAACAGAAAGAAAAGAATTAAATGATAAGACTCAAAAATCCTATGTGGATGCAGAGGCATATTCCAGAGATTTGACCGAAGCAGAAAATAAAATGTTTGATCAGTTACGGGAGGAATATGAAAATGGAAAATTTCCGGAAGGAGAGCTGCTTACGGTTGAGAAAACAGCGGATGTTCCGGAAGTTTCATTGGTATACTGTTATGAAAATTCTACATTTTATCTGCCGGAACAGGAATTAAGCGAACAGCAGATACTAGAAATTATTGATTTTCGCTACAAAAGAGATTATGCGCTTATTGCAGAGAATCGAGAAGAACAGCCTACAAGCAGACCATTGGATCCGAATGCGGAACAGCAAAGATTATGGGAATCCCAAGCTAAAGACTTTATGGAATATTTTTTTGGATTGTCCGTCCAAAATATACAGTATTCAGAACCAGAGGTGGCAGATGGAGCTGAAGGAATGATTGAAATGGCATGTTCTTCTAAAGACTGGGATTATTCCTATATCCTTCGCATGAATGCCCAGACGGGAGAAATATCAGATATGGGATTTGATATAGACGTGGAACCATATTTAAATAGTGAAATTTCTATAAATGAACCATTATATCAATCGAGAAGGGAAGAGCTTATAGAAAATGTGGAAACTTTCTATCATAAAAAAGTAAAAAAGTTGACCTTGTATTATAATCACGTGGATGGTAAACTAAGTCGTGGTAATACAAAATACGTAGCATGTCTGGATGATGATACCACAATTGTGATGATGTATAGTGAAAAATTAAATAGAATTTACAGTTTATATGTAACGGATTATAAGATCTTTCAGAATTTTCAAAGGGACAGCCACAGAGCTGCGAAGATGAGAGGGCATAAGGTGAAGAAAGTAGAGCTATATTAATGTGTAGCTAAACTCTGCAGGGGTTCGTAATAGAACAAAAGAGAGGGTGGGGCAATGAAAATATCGGATGAAATTATGTTAGTATGTGACCAGATTTCCAAAACTTATGAGAGCAGTGGTATGCGTACCAATGTATTAAAACAGATTAATATTGCCTTCCAAGAAGGTTCCATGAATCTGATTTATGGAAAAAGCGGAAGTGGAAAAACCACCTTATTAAATATTCTTGCGGGTCTGGATCAGCCATCCCAGGGAAACGTTTTTTTCAGGGAAGAAGGCTTGGTTCTATGAGTGAATCGGAGTTGTCAAAACTCAGGGGATTAAATTTCGGTTTTGTATTTCAAGCGTATCATTTAATTCCACGTCTTCGGATTGAAGGAAATATTTTATGCCCATCCGATATTAATGGAAAACCATATGATAAAGATTACTATCAATTTTTGATCCAAGAGTTGGGAATCGAGGGATTGGTCAAAAAATTACCATATGAATTATCAGGTGGCGAACAGCAGCGTGTGGCAATAGCCAGGGCAATGATCCTAAAACCAAAGATTATATTTGCAGATGAGCCCACGGGGAATCTGGATACAGAGAATACTAAGGTAATTACCGGCTTATTTCAGAAATTAAATCAAGAATATGGTACCACCTTTATCATAGTTACTCATGAAGAAAAACTGATGGAACATTGTGATCAAGAAATACGTTTAAGGGATGGTGAGATCCAAGTTGAATAAGAAAAAAACCAGGTATATCAAATTGATGCGTATACTGGCGGGCAGTGATAAAAAAATAGCATTGATTTCTATGTTAACAGTAATTTTTGGTTTTGCCTTCTTATTTACCGTTACTTCTCTGAGTGTATCCATTATTAAGACAAAACAGGATAATACCGTAAACACATATGGAAAATTTCTGATGGTAATACCGGATCTTGATAAAAAAAATGAAGCAGAAGTAAGGAAAAAATGTAAGGGGTATGTAATCGAGACTTTTTCTGCATTGGGTAATATAGAATATAAAAAAAGGCAAATTACAATGGGTGCGATGGAAGAGAGTATGGGGAAAAACCTTGCTTTCCATGTGGTTAAGGGGAAGTGGCCCCAAACAGCAGGACAGATTATTGT
>CAMWKN010000410.1 GCA_947174825.1 uncultured Clostridium sp. | reverse complement strand
CTTCGTGGTAGCCCACAAACAGAATGGACAAGGGTTTCGCCAGAATTTCCCCGGCCACAAACATTAGAATGGAGAAAATTCCAATTAATACCAGACTCTGCCGGAATACCCCTTTTAGCTCGTCATGGTCAGCCGCACCAAAATGATAACTGCATACTGGAGCCACACCGACAGAATATCCGATAAAAATAGCCTGAAATATCATACCAACGTACATCAAAACGCCATAGGCTGCAACACCATTCTCTCCTGCGTATTTCATTAGCTGCACATTATAAAGCATGCTGACCAGGGACATGGATATATTACTCATTAGTTCTGACGAACCGTTGGTACAGGTTTTCAACAATGCCCCTCCATTGAACCGAAATTTGACCAGCCGCAATAAACTGCTATTGGGACGAAAGAAATAACAGATGGGAATGATACCGCCCACCACTTGACTCATTGCCGTTGCCGCTGCCGCCCCTTCCAATCCCCATTGGAACACAGCAACAAAAAAAGCATCCAGAATCATATTGGTAACACCAGACAATACAGTAACATACAGCCCTAGCTTTGGTTTCCCTGCAACAGGAAATAAACATTGAAACTCATATTGTAAAATATAGAATGGGGTACCAGCCAGAATAATCCTGCCATAGCGAACACTATCTCTAAGCATCTGCCCTTCCGCTCCCATCAGAACAGCAACCTGTCTGAGAAATACCAAACCCAACAACGCCAGAACCACTCCACTGATAGCAGAGATAAAGACAATGAAAGAAAAGAGTTTCTGTGCCTTTTCCGAATTTCTCTCCCCCATAGTTTTGGCAATCAAAGCTCCACCACCAGTACCCAGCATAAAACCCGCACTGCCTAAAATCAATAAAAAAGGTATAATAAAATTCACGGCAGCAAAAGGTGTTTTCCCCACATAATTCGATACAAAGAAACCGTCTACCACTCCATAAACAGAGGTAAACACCAACATAATAACAGATGGGAAAGTGTAGCGCAATAAGCGACGGTAAGTAAAGTGATCCGATAACTGTATCATAAATTTCCTCATTTCTGTATTAAGATTCTTGTCCATCCCAAAGGATCGATACACTCTTCTAAAATTTTTCCGGCTTTTCCAGAATACCTGCAAATATGCTTCCGTTAGATCCAAATATTTCTACACATCTTCCGAAGACCAGTACGCAAAAATCTCATTATGATATGGTCTGATTGGTATTGGCACGAACTGCCAACATGATTTCTTCAAAAGAAATAGGCGTATAATTGATCCGTTCCACAGAAACACAATAATGCTGGGAACTATACGTTTGAAAGATTGGAGAATTATGCACATGACCAAAGAGATTAGCGTAAGGCATATTGGTATTAACGTACAATGGCTCATGGGATAGGATCCAAAAATTTTGTATAATAATAGGATAATCATAAACCTCGTCAAACCCTGCCTCACGATAGTACTGATTGGAATGCGTATCATGATTCCCTTTTAGCAAAAATTTTCTCCCCTTTAATTGCTTTAAAATGCTCGACTCCTGTCCTTCCGCTCCAAAGTCACCTAAATGATAGACTTCATCCTCTTCATGAATTACCTGATTCCATCGTTTTACTAATTCCTCATTCATCTCTGTAACATTCTGAAATGGTCTGTTCTCATATAACATGATTTTTTTTTCTGAAAAATGCGTATCTGCAATAAAATAAATCATATAATCTCCAATCTGTTTTTCTCTACCCGACACGGTAACTCCAACACCTCTACACCTGCCTCCCTTGCCTGCTCCAAGGCTTCGCCAAATGCAGGATGAGTTTCCAAGTTCGGCTTTACTTTCGTAATCCCCGGCATGGGAATCACAAAAGCCAGGGAGCAGTGATACCCCTCTCGCTGCGCCTGAATCAGCTCATATATATGCTTTACTCCCCGCTCAGTCGGTGCATCCGGAAAATATCCAATGCCATCTACTTCCAATGTACAGCCCTTAACTTCCATTAGATATTTTTCATCATCCTTCTCCATATAAAAATCAATTCTGGATGTTCCATATGTATACTCCGGCTTCACAAAATCATAGTCCTGCTTTTCCAGCCATTCTCCTACCACCTTGTTTGGTGCCTGACTGTCGATATTGACCAATCCCAATCCATCCTTGATCACAGCCACCAAATCATATTTCGTCTTTCGGGCAGGATTTGTGGATTCCTCCAGATAAACTTCGGCACCAGTTATCAAAAGTTCCCGACACCGTCCGGTATTTTTCACATGAACAGTCTCCAGATTCTGACCAATCCACACATTGGCAACAAAACGATTCGGTCTGCTTTCAAATGTCCCCTTTACAATCTTATGATACTGCATCCAGCATTCCTTTCATTTCCTGATATAACCTTGCCACCGGCAAGCCAACTACATTGTTATAATCGCCATGAATCTCTTTCACATACACGGCAAAATCCCCCTGAATTCCATAGCCGCCTGCCTTGTCAAAGGGATCGCCACTATCAATGTAATCCCAAATTTCTTCATCCGTCAGCTGAGCAAAGCTTACATCTGTTTTTTCATAGAAACAATGTTCCACCGTTTCTGACATAAGATTCCCACGAATCAAACAAACTCCGGTATAAACCTGATGAGTAGTTCCCGACAACATACGAAGCATTTCATAGGCATGTTCCCGGTCTCGTGGTTTTCCCAAAATTTGATCCGCATATACCACAATTGTATCGGCGCCTATGATGAATAATGGTTTCTCCCTGCCATCATCGTCCTGTTTCAAATCATAAACCTCCACCGCTTTCTGTCTCGCCAGATCCATAACCACATTTTCCGGTGTTCCATCCTGCACTATTTCCTCTCCCTTTGCTGGCAATACTGAAAAAGGGAGATGTAGTCTTCCCAGCAACTCCTGCCTTCTGGGAGACTGGGAAGCCAGCACGATATGATATTGTTCCAGTTGATTTCTTAACATCATAATCTCCTATCCATTACCTCTAAGTATTCCGTGCAATCATAATAAAAACAATTCTTATTATACTCTGGTTTGATCTTGTATGCAATGTAGCAATCCGTAGCATCAGTATTTGGGAACACAATCCAAAACCAACACCAATATGGTTAATAGTGTTGGTAAAATTATCGGCAACATTTATACCATTGCTATTGAAGATCTTAGCGATGATGAATATAATGATTTTGTCATTTCTGTCCTGATCACAAGTATCGGGTGAACCATCATCTACCCCAATAC
>CAMWKN010000409.1 GCA_947174825.1 uncultured Clostridium sp. | reverse complement strand
CAAACACCGACATGAAGCAGATTTGCTTGCAAATATGCGGGAATGGAGGTGTTTGAAGGATTGCGAAAATTGCGAAGCAATGTAGCAATCCGTAGCATCAGTTAGGGTCAAAATACCTTTTGACCTTAATATCAAGATAGTAGTACATTATTGTTTTACAAGTGCAGCAAAAAAGGGTATACTGGATGGTAGTATGATGAGTGCTGTAAATATTCCAGTTTTTTTGTATTTGCGGCACTGGGTTTATGGACGTGGGTGTGTAGTGAATCATAGGGAAAAATCTATGGTTTAGGTATTGTTGTTTATGCAAGGAGGTATACTGAATGAAAGGAAAAACATGGAAACTATGGGGGATACTGTGTACAGCGGTTCTGTTGGGAATGGGACTGAGCTGGTCAAAAGCACAAGCATTGGATGAGAACCGGATCTATGAGGTGACAGGAGAAGAACATTTTGTCTTTAATAAAGAAACGCAAATGATTACGGCTTATCTCGATAATGGAATGGCAGACCAAAGTCAGGTTGTCGACGGGGTTGCACAGGTGCCAGCTATCGCTGTACAGCAGCCAGCCACAACGGTGGTAATTCCACGGCAGATTGATGGAATTGATGTTAAGGGATTGACGGGAACCTTTCAGGGAAATAAAAATATTCAGAAGGTGATTGTTCCGGATACCATTGTGGAATTGGGGGATGATGTATTTAATGGTTGTGAGAAGTTGTCTTCCATTTGTGTTTATCGGACAGATGTGCCATATTTGGAGCAAGAGGTAACAGAGAATTGGAACGTAAATTATGTGAAAATGGATGGGCTGATTGAGAATGTGGGGGAGATTGGTCCGAATACCACAGAGGCACCAGATTCCACCAGTGAACCAATTGCTACAGAAGCGCCAGATTCTACCAGCGAACCGGTTGCTACAGAGGCACCGGATTCCACCAGCGAACCTGGTAGTACACAAGCACCGGTTGTGTTGCCGGATACATCCACAGAAACGGATGGAGATACCGGATATTACGAAATCATAGACAAAGGTAATAATTGTGCTGTGATTCCGGCATCATTACAGTCTGTGGGACAGCGTACATTCAACTCTTGTGCCTTTGTCGGCTTTGAGGTGTTGGAAGGCAGCGAATATTTTAAGGATAGCGGAGAAGGCGGCACACATCTCCAGGAGGGTGTTGGAGCCAGTTTATTGTCATTAGACGGTACCAAGTTGTACCGCATTGCACCGAGATATCGGGATCAGAATAATACGTTAGAGTATTCCATTCCGGAGGGCGTTGAGGTAGTGATGCCTTATGCCGGGCAGGGATTAGGAGACAAGCATGAGGTAAAGATTGCAGACAGTGTTAAGACCATTGACAGCTATGCTTTTTATGAAAGTGGACTGTTGAGGATAACCTTTACTGAAAATGCACAGGTGGAAACCATAGGGGATTGGACATTTGCCTATAATGATAATCTGGAAATTACCTTACCGACATCGGTCAAGACTATTGGAAAATACAGTTTTGCTTATATTACCAATCGGACACCGGATCTTTCAAAGACACAGATCACAGTAATACCGGAGCACACTTTTGAAGGTTGTCCAAACCTGCACACGATTACTATGCCGCCTACGCTTCAAGTCATTGAGAAAGAAGCTTTTGCCGGCAATGCTAACTTAAACGAGGTGGTATTTACCGGAGATTCTCTGACCAGTATTGGAGAAGGTGCGTTTCAGAATTGCCAGAATATGCATAAAATTAATATTCCGGCTGGTGTAACAACCATTGAAGCCAATACCTTTAAGGGATGTTCCAACTTAAATGAGGTTATTTTGCCAGAGGGATTAGTAGAGATAAAAGATGAAGCATTTTCAAACTGTCAGAATATCCATACAATGGTTATTCCTTCTACTGTAACTTCTATCGCAGGTAACAGTTTCTCTGGTTCTAATACCCAGGATATTGATACTTCTAAAAACGCCTATGCCCAGTCGGCAATAGGAGGTAAAGTGACTGTACCAACGCAGACAACAGCTCCAATGCCAAAGATGCCAGGAGTGGGATATCAGAAAACCATTGGTAAATTGGTATATAAGGTAACTGGAACAGGAACGGTAACTTTAGTGAAACCGGTTTCCAAATCGATTAAGAAGGTAACTATCCCGGCTACGGTCAAAATAGATGGATTTACTTTCAAGGTAACTGCAGTGTCTGCCAAGGCATTTGCCGGATGCAAGAAGTTAAAAACAGTAACGATCGGTGCAAATGTAAGCTCTATTGGTAAACAGGCATTTAAAAATTGCAAGAAATTATCAAAAATTACCATTCGTTCCAAGAAACTGACCAAGGGAAAGGTTGGCGCCGGAGCTTTTAAGGGCATTGCTAAGAAGGCAACGATAAAGGTTCCGAAGAAAAAATATAAAGCTTACAAAAAGTTTTTGCGTAAAAAGGGTATCGGGAAAAAAGTCAAGATTAAAAAGTAATTATTGACAAATAGTGTATCTGAGATATAATAACTATTAGCACTCAATATTATGGAGTGCTAATAGTTATTGCTTTATAGGAAACTTTTTGTTTTCTATAATGTAATAACATTATTCTTGTATGTGCCAGTTTAGGGAGGTAACACTATGATTGCGATTCCTTTTTATAATTTGATCGTGGTTCCTGGCGTGCATTTTTATTTCAATCAGGAATATTATCATAATCTGACAAATGAGGAGCCGATTGTTGGCGAGAATGTGGTGTTTTTGTTGACCAAAGATGATCAGGACAGAAATCATCTTACGGAAGAATCTTTTTATCCAATTGGCGTAACCGGTGAGATAGATCAGATTGATGATGATGGCAATGTGAGTATCGTTACCCATGATTGCGTTGATTTGTTGAATCTTCGGGTGGAAGATGGGAATATCTTGCTGGAAATGGTAGAGCGAACAAAGATTGATGATGTGGAGTTATCTGAACGACAGGAACGTTTTAATGCATTGCGGGCGGCTCTGCTGGATTATGTACAGAAATATCCGTGGGGTATTGTTGCCAGAAACTATATTATGCATTGGAAGACTATGGAAGATATGGCAGTAGGGATGGGAACCTACCTCAGTGTACCGGTAGAGGATAAGTATGCTCTTTTGGAGGCGATCAGGGTTTCAGAAAGGCTTCGCTTGCTGGAAGGATTTATCTATGAATTTCTGGAGCAGCAGAGGGTCAGCGAGGAAGCGGCAGAAGCCCAAAAGGAATCCAACGAAAAAC